>NZ_JAZDCT010000040.1:0-59237 GCF_036324045.1 Pseudomonas carassii
GAGCCGGTGTCGCCCTGGCTGAAGGCGCTGATCAGGCCGTGGACATGGCGCATCGGGCGCTGGCCGCGCAGGATGGTGAACAGCGCGGGCTTGTCGAGCAGGTGGGCGAAGTCGACGTTGTCTTCGTAGCTGACCAGTTCGAGCACCAGCCTGAACGGGGTGCTGAGGGCTTCGTCGAGGGTGAACGAGACCACTTCGAAAGGGTCCTGGCTGGCCAGGGGCTCGAAGCGGTAGTTCAAGTTGGATTGATGGGTCATGGCACTCCCAGTGTTTATATGTAACTAGTTGTTATCTGGAATTGTCAGGGCTGCTATAGAGTCCGTAGGGCCATGTAAATGGCGAGCAAGAAAATGTCCCTGGCAAAGATGAAGGTCTAGGCTAGAACGCTATTTAAAATAATTAAATAAACTTTGCGTTCTTGTTTTTGTGGGTTTGTAGGATGTTTCTTAGTTGATGTTTTATTGATTGTTATTGCTTGGCAAAAAGGTCCGGCCAGGCACAACTAGATTCGGTATTTCGAACCCCGGCCCGCATCAGTCTTGCCCTGGATCAACGCCTCCACGCCCATTCCGGCGGATGCTGAAAGCCTACCGTCAGCTTGAGAGGATCCGGCCATGAGCAGCACGTTCTTCATCCCCGCCGTGAACATCATGGGCATCGACTGCCTGGACGAGGCTATGGGCGCAATCGCCGGCTATGGCCTGCGCAAGGCGCTGATCGTCACTGACGCCGGGCTGGCCAAGGCCGGCGTCGCCGAGCGCATCGCCGGGATGCTGGCCATGCGCGACATCGATTCGCGGGTGTTCGACGGCGCAAAGCCCAACCCGAGCATCGCCAACGTCGAGGCGGGCCTGGCGATGCTGCGTCGCGAGGGCTGCGACTGCGTGGTTTCGCTGGGGGGCGGCTCGCCCCATGACTGCGCCAAGGGCATCGCCCTGTGCGCCACTAACGGCGGGCATATCAGCGACTACGAAGGCGTGGATCGCTCGACCAGGCCGCAGCTGCCGCTGATTGCGATCAACACCACGGCGGGCACGGCCAGCGAGATGACCCGCTTCTGCATCATCACCGACGAGGCGCGCCACGTGAAAATGGCCATCGTCGACCGCAACGTCACGCCGATCCTCTCGGTCAACGATCCGGCGCTGATGGTCGGCATGCCCAAGGGCCTCACCGCCGCCACCGGCATGGACGCGCTGACCCACGCCATCGAGGCCTATGTCTCCACCGCCGCCACGCCGATCACCGACGCCTGCGCGCTCAAGGCCGTGAGCCTGATCAGCGACAACCTGCGCCAGGCGGTTGCCGATGGCGGCGACCTGGTGGCGCGGGAGAACATGGCCTATGCCCAGTTCCTGGCGGGCATGGCGTTCAACAATGCCTCGCTGGGCTACGTGCACGCCATGGCGCACCAGCTGGGCGGCTTCTACGACTTGCCCCATGGTGTGTGCAACGCGGTGCTGCTGCCCCATGTGCAGCGCTTCAACGCCAAGGTCAGCGCCGCGCGGCTGCGTGATGTGGCCAAGGCCATGGGGGTGAAGGTCTGCGGGCTGGACGCGGAGCAGGGCGCCGGGGCGGCGATCTCGGCCATCGAGCACTTGGCGGCGGCCATCGGCATTCCGGTCGGGCTGGGCGAGCTGGGGGCCAGGGTCGAGGATGTACCGGTGCTCGCGGCCAATGCGTTGAAGGATGCCTGTGGGTTGACCAATCCGCGGGTGGCCAGCCAGGTGGAGATCGAGGCGATCTTCAAGGCGGCGTTCTAGCCCGGGCAAGCCCGCTCCCACAAGGGCCGCGAAATTCGGCCCTTGTGGGGTTTGCTCAGCGTTCGCGCATGAAGAACCCGGCCACGTACTTGCGGAAGGTCTCCAGGCTCTTGAAGTCGGCGTAGCGCTTGAAGTTCTCGGCATCCGGCTCCGGCCCGATCGGCTGCTCCAGCAGCGATACCGACAGCACCCGGTCCTGGTCCGAGGTCAGCACCAGTTCGTCCATCACCTGGCCGCCGATCACCGGGCGGCGCATCAACACCTTTACGCCCTTGCTCGCCATCCAGTCGATCAGCGACACCAGCGCCTTGAGCGGTTCGCGCTCTTCGTCGCGGTACACCGGGAACAGGTGCCCGCGCGACAGCACCGGCACGCTGGCGACATGGATCAGCTCGTAGAAATGGCTGCCGGCGGTGGCCGGCGAGTACAACGCCAGGGCCAGCAGCGGGCCGGAGACGCGGTTGCCGCCCCAGTAGTGGTGATGGCCCTGGAAGTCGAAGCCGTCCTCGCTGCGGTTGTTGAACAGCTTGCGCCCCTTGATCTGGTCGACGCAGTCGAGCAGCAGGCCATGCCGGCGATGGTTGCCGAACACCGTGGCCTCGCGCAGGCGCGCCTTGAGCATCATCATGTGCTTCATGTCCAGGCGCGTTTCCAGGTAGTTGCTGGCCGGCACCCGTTCCAGCAACGGGTAGCGGCCGGCGACGCCGCGCAGCTCGGCGAACTGGGCGGTGAGGTCCTTCTTCAGGTGGGTGGCGTAGACGTTCAGGCCGCTGGCCTCGATCCAGGTCAGCAGCAGCGACAGCAGGCGTTGCTGCTCACGGCGCTCGCCGGGATCGCGTGCTCCGGCGGCCGTTTCGCCATCGCTGGCACGACGGTAGTCGCCGAGCAGCCGCAACGGCGCATCCGGGGCCAGCCAGGCCGCGGGCGGCGTGTTGTCCTCGGCGCTTGCGCCGGCCTCGCGCTCATCCTTACTGAACGGGCAGCCCGGGGTATGTTCGGGGGTGTCAGGGTTGTTGCGCAGGAACAGGGTGCCGGTGTTGCCGTTCAGCGATACGTTAAGCACCGGCAGGGCATCCTGGCGGCAATCGCAGGCCAGCCACTGGTTGGCGCTGCGCACTTTCATCAGCCACTGGTTGGCCTGCAGCAGGCGGGGGCCGGTCAGGGCGCCGGTGGCGAAGCTGGCCAGCAGTTCCTCTTCGGCCAGGGTCAGGCTGCGCACCTGCGCGCCGGATTTTTCGATGATACGCATTGAGAGGCAGCTCCAAGCTACAAGCCTCAAGCTTCCAGCAAAGCGCGACGGCTTTCAACTTGAAGCTTGCGGCCTGGAGCCTGCCGCTCACTGGCCGCTGAACAGCTTGGCGGCGCGGGCGCGGATTTCCTCGGGGGTGAGGTCTTCCTTGTGGGTGGAGACGAACCACAGGTTGTTGAACGGATCCATCAGGGTGCCGCTGCGGTCACCGTAGAACTGGTCCTGCACTTCCCGCACTTGTGTCGCGCCAGCACGTAGGGCCTGGGCATAGACTGTGTCGCAGTCCTCGACATACAGGTGCAGGCCGACCCCCGGGGCCTCGAGGTCCTCGCTGGGCTTGAGGCCGCCCTCCATGTCACAGGGTGAGCCGAGCATCAGCGACGAGTCGCCGATTTTCAGCTCGGCATGGCCGATGCTGCCGTCAGGGCCTTCGAGGCGGAACATCTCGATGGCGCCGAAGGCCTTCTTGTAGAACTCGATGGCCTTGGCGGCCTCCCTGATGCCGAGGTAGGGGGTGATGCTGCGCTGGCCTTCGGGGATGGGTTTGACTGCCATTTTCGTAAGCTCCTTTCACGTGGGTTGTTGTTTGCAACATCCTGGTGATTAGAGTCGTCTACGTGAATGGAAAATCGACAGTCGCGTTATATCGATTGTCGATTAAAAAACCGGTTTTGGGACTGACGCGGTCAGGGTAGGAGCGGCCTTGTGCCGCGAAAGGGCTGCGTAGCAGCCCCGGCGATCAATGCATCAATGCTGAAATCCAGGGGCCGCTGCGCGGCCCTTTCGCGGCACAAGGCCGCTCCTACAGGGGGAGTGCAGGAGATTTAGAAGATGTAATCGGTCGTCAGGAAACTCGACTGCCGATTACGGATGATCTCGCTGATCAGTTCCTTGTTCGCCTCCTGGAACTTGGTCGCCACCAAAGTACGGATGGAGAACACCCGCAGCGCATCATGCACCGACAAGGTTCCCTCGGCGCTGTTCTTGCGGCCGTTGAACGGGTAAGTGTCCGGCCCGCGCTGGCACTGGGCGTTGAGGTTGATCCGACCGACCTGGTTGGCGAAGGTGTCGACCAGCGCGCCGACGGTCTCGGGGTCGTTGCCGAACAGGCTCAGTTGCTGGCCGTAGTCGGAGTCGAGCACGTAGTCGATCACCGTCTGCAGGTCGCGGTAGGGCACCACCGGCACCAGCGGGCCGAACTGTTCCTCGTGGTAGACACGCATGTCCTGGCTGACCGGGTAGAGCAGGGCGGGGTAGAAGAACGAGCCACGGCTGTGCCCGCCGCCTTCATTGAGTACCCGTGCGCCCTTGGCGGTGGCGTCGGCCACCAGGCCGTCGAGGTAATCGACCTTGCCCGGCTCCGGCAGCGGCGTCAGCGCCACCCCGGGCTCCCAGGGCATGCCCGGCTTGAGCGCGGCGAGCTTGCGCTGGAACTTGTCGAGGAACGCATCGACCACGTCTTCGTGCACGAACAGGATCTTCAACGCCGTGCAGCGCTGGCCGTTGAACGACAGGGCGCCGGTGACGGCCTCCTCGACGGCGTTGTCCAGGTCGACCTGGGGCAGGACGATGCCGGGGTTCTTGGCGTCCAGGCCCAGGGCCGCGCGCAGGCGGTGCGGACGTGGGTGGAGTTTCTTCAGGTCGCTGGCGGCCTTGTGGGTGCCGATGAAGGCGAACACATCGACCTTGCCACTGGCCATCAGCGCGCTGACAGTCTCGCGGCCACGCCCGTAGATGACGTTGATCACCCCCGGCGGGAAGCTGTCGCGGAAGGCCTCGAGCAACGGACGGATCAACAGCACGCCGAACTTGGCTGGCTTGAACACCACGGTGTTGCCCATGATCAGGGCCGGGATCAGCGTGGTGAAAGTTTCGTTGAGCGGGTAGTTGTAAGGGCCCATGCACAGCGCCACGCCCAGCGGCGCGCGGCGGATCTGACCCAGTGTGCCCTGTTCGAGCTCGAAGCGGCTGGAACGGCGGTCGAGATCCTTGAGCGCGTCGATGGTGTCGACGATGTAGTCGCAGGTGCGGTCGAACTCTTTTTCCGAGTCCTTGAGGTTCTTGCCGATCTCCCACATCAGCAGCTTGACCACCGCCGTGCGCTGCTCGCGCATGCGTGCCAGGAAGGCCTCGACATGCTGGATGCGCTCGGCCACGCGCATGTTCGGCCAGGCGCCGCGGCCCTTGTCGTAGGCGGCGACGGCCGCGTCGAGGGCGGTGAGCGCGGTGTCGGCGTCCAGCAGCGGCGCGCTACCGAGGATCACCTGGCGTTCGCTGTCACCTTCCTTGAGCCACACCGGGCTGCGCACGGTGGCCAGCGGGCCGTCCCAGCGGCGCAGCTCGCCGCCGACCAGGTAGTCGCGTTGCTCCAGCGGCGCGCCCAGGCGCCAGGCTTCGGGGATGTCCTCGAGGGCGGGAAACAGCGAATCGAGCAAACGGTCCATGGGTACTGCACCTCTCAAATCCGGATGATGAAACGCTTCAGCCTGCGAGCATGCGCCGACCGGCTGAAAATTGCCAGTCTGGCGCAGCCGCACGCGGTCATTCCTCGAAGGGCGGCGGGAACACCTCGTCGTCCATCAGCCGCATCGCGCCGATCGACAGGCCATAGTCCATGGCCCGAGGGTCGGCGAACGTGCGCAGGCGCTGCCACAGCTGCGGCTGAGTGTAGTCCGGCAGGTCCTGCAGCCCGCGCAGGTCGCGGCGATATTGCAGCGGCAGGGCGTTCCAGATGTTCCAGTCGTCGACATCGGTGTCCTCCAGCATCTCTTCGTACTCGGCGTCGGCCACCAGCAAGTCGACGCCATTGCGCTCGTAGTAGGCCTGGATCTGCTGGCTGACGCGCTCGCTGAGTTCGGCGCTCTCCAGCCACAGAGCCTGGCCTGCGACCCGCGACAAGCGCAGGTCGTCCGGCAAATGGGTGAAGTGGTTATCGCGCAGATCGAAAATGATGGGTCGCCAGTCGTCATCGTTGCGGATGCCGGCTGGCCAGTCGGCCAGTTCGCAGGTGTTGAGATTGAGCATGTCCAGCACGGCCAGGCGGCTCAGGTCCGGGCTGCGGGCCAGCGGGTTGTGCGACAGGTCGAGCAAGCGAAGGTGGTCGAGGCGATCCAGGGCAACCTGGTTGGCGTCGTTCCAGAGGATGCTGTTGCCTTGCATATCGAGCCATTCCAGAGAGTGCGGCACGGCGACCGCTGGTATTTGCTCGAAGTCGCAGTTCATCAGGTGCAGGCGTTGCAGGTGGGGAAACCGTTCGAGGAACTCCGCGGGCAGTTCGCTCAGGGCGGGGTTGGCGGTCAGGTCGATGCGCTGGATATGGGTGAAGCGATTAGGTAGCGCCAGCGAGGCCAGGTCCTGGTTGGTCAGGTTCAAGTCGGTCAG
Organism: Pseudomonas carassii; assembly: GCF_036324045.1. Lineage (NCBI taxonomy): Bacteria > Pseudomonadati > Pseudomonadota > Gammaproteobacteria > Pseudomonadales > Pseudomonadaceae > Pseudomonas > Pseudomonas carassii. The sequence continues at coordinate 6,394 of NZ_JAZDCT010000040.1, forward strand.
GCTGATCAGGTGGATAACCCGGCCTTCTTCCTCTGAGTACTCCGAGATCCGTTGCCAGTTGCTCACCAACCGTCGTGCGGCGGCCTGGCGCAGCGGGTTGTTGCCTGCCCAGGCACGCATCTGGTCGCGGAATGCAAGCAGTTGCCGCTCCAGTTCGGCGAGCTGCTGCGCCGGATCCAGGCCGGCCTCGAACCATTGGGTCAGTTGCTCGTTGACCTGGAAATCGGCTGTTTCGGGGTAGAGCGCGCGGTAGCGGCGAAAGAACGCGCCGACGTCGATGCGCTGTGCGGGTGGAGCAGGCTCGTCCATGCCACCGCGCAATTGGCCATGGTTGCCCCAACCTGGCGTCGAGTCGTTTAGTAGACTTCCAGCCATGGCACGGTCCGACAGGGCCAGGGTGTGGATCTTGCGGCGCAACTCATCGACATTGGTGGCGGTCATGCCAAGTGCCGCACGGTCGTCGGAGGACAGCGCCTGCATGAGCGCACGGCAGAGGTCGTGGTCCTGTTGCAAAGGGACCGGTCGATCTCCGAGGTAGGCTTCATAGCCCTCGGCTGACTTGAGCACCGTGCAGACGCGGCTGGCGTCGCTGGTGCCAGCGGCAAGCAGTAGTGGGCCTTGGGGGGACGCGGCCCGCAGTTCCAGGCGCAGATGCTCCGGCCAGCCGCGCAGTCGCGGCATCACATTGATGATCAGCCGCTCGCTCAGCAGGCTGGCCTGATCGGGAAGATACAACCCTTTCAGTGCATGCTTCAGGACGCTTTCGTCACGCTGGACAGCCTGATCGACGCGCCGCAGGCGCTGGCTGCCGTCTTTGAGGGTAACGGGTTCGAGGCTTTCCATCAGCGGACTGCTGGCTAGGTGTGACGCGGCCTTGCCAGCCAGGTGCAAGCCGCCGATCAATGCCAGGTTCAGGCCCACCGACTGGAGGTGGGCCATGGCCTGCACGCGGTCACCGACCTGCCAGGATTCATAACCTTCGTAGGCTTCATCCAGCAGCTGGTAGGCAATCACCGCTGTCATGAGCGTGCCCAAGGCGGGGACGAACATGCCGGCGATCATCAGCATGTCGAGGCCGGCGCTGTCCCAGAGGGCCTTGCGTGCCTTGAGCGCCTGTTCATCGGCCTGCGCGGTGGGCACGGCCAGTTGCCGGGCTTCGTGCTTCAGGCGTGCAACGTGGTCGTCATGAAGGAAGTCGTACAGGTCTGCGGCGATGGGCAGGGTACGCAAGCGCAGGTCGCCACCAGCATTCTGACGCAGGCGGCTGGCGAACTGGCCCTGCTGCTCGCTTGGCACATAAGCCATGAACGCTTGGCGAAACAGCGCTTGCTGCAAATCGCTGCGTAACTGGCGATGCAGGGTTTCGAGGTTGTCTAAGGCGCGCAGGCTGTATGTCTGTCCCGGCAGGTAGAGCACGATGCCCGAAGTGCCGGTGTCAATCAGCATCGCCTCGTGCAGGGTGATGCCGAACAGGCTCAGTTGGCTGCAGGGCAGTGCCTTGCCATCGTCCAGCAGCGCCTGTAGCGCATCCCATCCCGCACCACTGAGCTGGTGGCGCATGCGCGCCAGGTCGGCCGCCAGGCGCAGGTTGTCCTGGTGAACGCGCAGTGCCGCCGGGTGCACGCCAGACGCGGCGAAGGCGGTATCGAGGTGATCCTGGTACGCCTGGCCAAGATCTAGCTCGCGGCAGGTCCTGGCGAAAGCCTCGGGGGTGAGCGCCAGGGCCTTGACCCGGATCTGCTCCGAGGGCAGGTCGATGTCGACTTCGGTTTCGCTGTCGCCCAGGGTCGTCTTGCCGGTGACCACGGTCTGGCTGACCTGCCAGTCGCCGTCCAGGGCGAGGGCGCTGTCACGGCTGAAGGTCACGGTGTCGCTGAAGTTGTGCAGGGCGGCTTCGAGCAGGCTGCGCTGTTCGTGGTGAGTGAGGTAGACCTGGAAGCTGTAGAGATGCTTCACCCAGACCAGCGACGTGCTGCGCAGTGGTGCGTTGAATGCATGTTGCGTGCGCAGGCGCTCGGCAAGCAGGGGCTCGGCGAATTCGTTGATGTTCTTCAGACCTCGCAGGTGCCGTGCCAACGCCCGCTGCGTATGCATCAGGCGCGCCTGGCTGGCCTCGACCGCCTCGCGCAGGTGTGGCGCGGCATTGGCGAACCAGGCCGCCTCGGCGCCGGGCCGGCCCTGCGCCGGCAGGATGGCGCCGCTCAGTCGCTGCCAGTGTTCGGCGTCGGCCTCCCGTGCCCAGGCGGGCAGTTGGCGTTGCAAAAGGGCTTGATGTGGGTTGGGGGCTGTCATCTGTGTCTCCTTGCAAAGCGCACATCAGAGCAGCCGTGACGGACTTGTCGGTGGTACATGTTTGTACTGGCAAAACAGGCCTCAATATTGGCCGCGCAGCGCCGATAACTGCGTAATTGCCTGCCATCGCCTGCCTATGATCACTCCCCAGCCCCCACAAGATCCCACGCCAGCCCCAACCGGGACCTTGCGCCAATCGCTCAATCGCCTGCTGCCGGTCGGTCTCGCCCTGGTGGGCATCGGCCTGTCGGTCGTCCTGGGGCACCTGGATGCGCAGCGCGAGCGCACTGAGCAACTGGGCAATCTCGCGGCCCGCCTGGCGGGAATGCGTGGCGCCCTGGAAGCCCAGCTGGGTGCGGCATTCGGCGAGGCCGAGGGCATCGCCCAACTGATCAGCGCCGATGGCGGCATCAGTCCGGCGCATTTTCACGGCATGGCCCGCGATGCCTTGCAGTCGGTCCCCTACATGCGTCATATCGCACTGGCGCCGGGGGATGTGATCGGCGATGTCTATCCGATGGCGGGCAACGAGCAACTGATAGGGCTGGACTATCGCCAACTGCCGGATCAGTTCCCGCTGGTGCGATCGGCCCGTGACCAGGCCCAGCCGATTCTGGCCGGTCCGCTGCAGCTGTACCAGGGCGGTCGGGCGCTGATCTACCGGCGCCCGGTGTTCGTTACCGGCAAGCGCGGCGTGCGCTTTTACTGGGGTAATGTGTCGATCGTCGCCGATATCGATCGCTTGCTGCTTACGGCAGGGTTACGCCCGGATACCGAATTCGAGGTTGCCGTGCGGGGCGGCGACGGCAAAGGCGCAGAGGGCGCGCTGATCTGGGGCGACCCGCAGCTGTTCGAGACGTCGCAGGTGAAGATGACCGTGGAGGTGCCGGGCGGCGTCTGGCAACTGGTGGCAGCACCACGGGGCGGCTGGTCGGGGCTGGACCTGTTCGGCTCGCCGCTGTTCCTGTTCGCCCTGAGCTGCACGGGGCTGTTCAGCGTGTTCGTCGCCCAGCTCAACCGTAAGCAGCGCCTGCTCGAACAGCGTAACCGCGAGCTGCAGCGCTACCAGGCCCAGCTCGAGCGTCTGGCCCACTACGACACCATCACCGGGCTGCCTAACCGGATCCTGTTCCAGCAACAACTGGGCGCGGCGATTCTGCAAGGGCATGGCCTGGCGGTGCTGATGCTCGATATCGACGGCTTCAAGCAGGTCAATGACAGCCTAGGGCACCCGATGGGCGACCTGTTGCTGCAGCAGGCGACCGCGCGTTTCCTGCAGGAGCTCGACAGCCAGGATCGCCTCTGTCGCCTGGGCGGCGACGAATTCGTGTTCATGTTGCAAGGCGCCCAGGGCCAGGTGAACCACCAGATTCGTGCCTTGTTGCGTTGCCTGCAGCGGCCGTTCGACCTCAATGGCAACGCCGCCCTGGTCACCGGCAGCATCGGCCTGGCCTGGTGCCCGCAGCACGGCGAGGACGCCGACAGCCTGCTGCGCCACGCCGACACTGCCATGTACGCGGCCAAGGAAGCGGGGCGCGATGCCTGGCGCCCCTATCACCCGGACATGACCGAGCGCCTGCAGCAGCGCCTGGAGCTGGAGCGCAACCTGCGCCGGGCGCTGGAGCACAACGAATTCGAATTGTGGTACCAGCCCAAGGTCGATCTGTTCAGCGGGCAGTTGGAGGGCGTCGAGGCCCTGCTGCGCTGGCGCGACCCCGAGCATGGCCTGGTCTCGCCGGGGGAGTTCATTCCCCTGGCCGAGCGCACCGGGTTGATCATCCCGCTGGGCGAGCGGGTGCTGGAGCTGGCCTGCGCGCAACTGGCCGAGTGGCGCGCAGGCGATGGTTTGCCCGGGCCGCTGGCGATCAACGTCGCGGCTCTGCAGATCGAGCGTAGCGACTACGTCACCAGCCTGGCCTCGGCGCTGGAACGCCATGGCCTGCCGGCCAATCTGCTGGAAGTGGAAATCACCGAGAGCCTGCTGATGGAAAGCCAGCAGCAGGCCTGCGCGGTGCTGGCGCAGTTGCAGGCCATGGGCGTGGCCACGGCGGTGGACGACTTCGGCACCGGTTATTCGTCGCTGGCCTATCTGCGAGCGTTGCCGATCGATCACCTGAAGATCGACCGTGCCTTCATCAAGGACCTGCCCGGGGACGACGACGCGGTGGCCATCGCCAGGGCGATCATCGACCTGGGCCATGCCCTGGGTTTTCGCATCACCGCCGAAGGCATCGAAACCCAGGAGCAATACGATTTCCTGCGCCATGCCGGCTGCGACCAGGGCCAGGGCTTCTTGCTCGGACGACCGATGCCAGCCGAGGCGCTGCGCCGCTGGCTGGCCGACAACCACGAACGGCGGCATCGTCCGCCGGGGCGCTAGTGTCCTGTCTCGGAAATAAGCTGTTCACTTTTGGCGGCGTCTTGGGCGCCCGGCCTGCGTTGCCACTCCTCGCCATAGCCCTGCTATGACTCGTCGCGGCGCCTTGGCCGAACACCCAAGCCACTCGCCAAAAGAGAACGTATTTCCGAGACAGGACACTAGTCACAGTCCGTCGATGGAGGTTTGGTCGAGAATCTCCAGCACCTTGTCGCGTAGTTGATCGATGCTGAACGGCTTGCCGATCAGGTGCATGCCCTCGGGCACCGCGAAGCTCTCGGCGTAGCCGCTGGCGAACAGCACCGGCAGCAATGGCCGGGCCTCGCGGGCCTTGGCGGCCAGTTCCTCGCCGCGCAGGTCGGGCAGGCCGACGTCGGTCATCAACAGCGCCAGGGGCTGGTCGGGATCCTCGATGATCTTCAGCGCCGCGCCGGCGCTGTCGGCCTCGATGGCGGTGTAGCCCAGTTCGTCGAGCACTTCGACAATCAGCATGCGTACGATGTCGTCGTCTTCGACTACCAGAAGGTGCATGGTGCGGATCCTGTTTCGATGGATTGTCTCTACTCTGTGCGCAAGGCGGTGGCAGAAGTTCCCAATCTTAACGGCACGGGTAAAGAGATGGAACGATTGCCGCAGACAGGCTTCAAATACTGGCTAAATGCCCTGCCAGATCCGCCAAAGCTGGTTAGACTCGCTGTATTCCCCCGGTCGGTCTGGCGCAGGGCAACCCTTACACGATGTAGACGCCAGTCTGTTCAATGGACTTTTTTCACTCGGGCACTTTCAGATGATTCAAGCAGCCTCGATGGACCAACGCAGCTTTCGCAAACTGCTGAGCCGCAACGTCGGCCTGCCCCTGGGCGTGGGGCTCCTGGGCGCCGTGGCGTTTGTCGCGGTGATCAACTACCTGCTCTCGGCCATGCAGTGGGTCGAGCACACCGACCGGGTGATCGGCAATGCCAACGAGACGATCAAGCTTTCGATCGACATGGAAACCGGCATGCGCGGCTACCTGCTGACCGGCGAGGAGCGTTTCCTCGATCCGTACGAGGTGGCCAAGCCGCGCATCTTCGGCAGCCTGGACAGCCTGAAGGAAATGGTCGCGGACAACCCCCAGCAGGTCGACCGCATCGACCGCATCGCGGCCTTGCAGCGTGAATGGAACACCTTCGGCAACGAGATGATCAGCCAGCGCCGCAGCCAGGGCGATGTGCAAGCGTCGATCGGCCGTGGCCGCGGCAAGCGGCTGACCGACGAGATCCGCAAGGAGTTCGACACCTTCATCAATACCGAGCAGCAACTGCGCACGACGCGCAACGAGACGGTGAGCAGGGTCACGGTCACCGCGATCTCGGCCTTCGTGCTGTTCATCGTCGCCCTGAGCGCCTTGCTCGCCTACCTGGGGCGTCGTGACTTGCTGGCGCTGTCGTCCAGCTATGTGTCGAACCTGGAGGCCCAGCAACGCGCCGCCGAGCGCCTGGAGCACCAGGCCTGGCTGCGCGCCGGGCAGACCCAGCTGGCCGAGCAAGTGCTGGGCCAACTGACCCTGCCCATGCTCGGCGACAATATCCTGCGCTTCTTCGCCGGTTACCTGGGCAGTGTGGTCGGCGCGCTTTACGTGCGCGACGAGCATGGCCAGTTGGTGCGGGTCGCCACTTATGGCCTGGACGCCGAGCAGCAGGGGAGCGAGCCGCGCCTGGGCGATCATGCCGGTCTGCTAGGCGAGGCGGTGGTTCAGGCGCGCCTGCTGCGCCTGGACGAGCTGCCCGAGGACTACTACCGCTTGAGCTCGGGCCTGGGCCAGGGCCTGCCACGCAGCGGCGTGCTGGTACCGTCCCAGGACGACGGTCGGGTCAATGGTGTATTGGAGCTGGGCTTCCTGCGCACGCTGCAGGAGCGCGATGTGGAGCTGCTGGAGCGGATCACCGAGAACCTGGGCATCTCCATCGAGAGCGCGCGCTACCGTCAGCGCCTGCAGGAGGTGCTGGCCGAGACCCAGCAGCTCAACGAGGAGCTGCAGGTGCAGCAGGAGGAGCTCAAGACCGCCAACGAAGAGCTCGAGGAGCAGTCGCGGGTGCTCAAGGAGTCCCAGGCCCATCTGGAGACCCAGCAGGCGGAACTGGAACAGACCAACGAGCAGCTGGCCGAGCGCACCGAGGCCCTGGACCGCAAGAACAGCGAGCTGAACCAGGCCCAGGTCGAGCTGCAGGCCCGCGCCGACGACCTGCAGCGTTCGAGCAAGTACAAGTCCGAGTTCCTTGCCAACATGTCCCACGAGCTGCGCACGCCGCTCAACAGCTCGCTGATCCTGGCCAAGCTCTTGTCCGAGAACGCCGAGGGCAACCTCAGCGAGGAGCAGGTCAAGTTCGCCGAGTCGATCTACTCGGCCGGCAACGACCTGCTGAACCTGATCAACGATATCCTCGACATCGCCAAGGTCGAGGCCGGCAAGCTCGAGGTGCGCGCCGAGAGCACGCCGCTGGAGCGCCTGGTCGACGGGCTGCGGGGCATGTTCCAGCCGCTGGCCCAGGACAAGGGCCTGGCCTTCGAGGTCAAGCTTGACCAGCCGCTGCCGGCGAGCCTGTTCACCGACCGTCAGCGCCTGGAGCAGATCCTCAAGAACCTGCTGTCCAACGCCATCAAGTTCACCGAACGTGGCCAGGTCAGCCTGGGCATCAGCCACCAGGCCGGGCTGGGCATCGTCTTCGCCGTGCGCGATACCGGCATCGGCATCGCCGCCGACCAGCAGCAGGCGATCTTCGGCGCCTTCCACCAGGTCGATGGCACCAGCAACCGCCGCTACGGCGGCACCGGGCTGGGCCTGTCGATTTCCCGTGACCTGGCGCACTTGCTGGGCGGGCAGATCAACGTCGACAGCAGCCCGGGGCAGGGCAGCGTGTTCAGCCTGATCCTGCCCGAGCACTTCGAGCCGTCGGCGCAGCAGGTCGAGGTGCACAGCCTGCGCCCGGCGGTCGACGAACTGCCGCCGGCGCCGCCGGTACCGGTGCCGGTGCGCACCGAGCGCCCGGCCCCGGCCTTCGCCGACGACCGCGCCCAGGCGCCGTTCGCCAACCGCTGCATCCTGGTGATCGAGGACGAGCCGAACTTCGCCCGCATCCTTTTCGACCTGGCCCACGAACTGGGCTACAGCTGCCTGGTGGCCCATGCTGCCGACGAAGGCTTCGAGCTGGCCGCGCAGTACCTGCCCGACGCCATCCTGCTGGACATGCGCCTGCCCGACCATTCCGGGCTCACCGTGCTGCAGCGCCTGAAAGAGCAGGCCGGCACCCGGCACATTCCGGTGCACATCATCTCGGTGGAGGACCGCGTCGAGGCGGCCATGCACATGGGCGCGGTGGGCTACGCGGTCAAGCCCACCAGCCGCGAGGAGCTCAAGGCGGTGTTCGGCCGCCTGGAGGCCAAGCTCACGCAGAAGCTCAAGCACATCCTGCTGGTCGAGGACGACGACCTGCAGCGCGAGAGCATCGCCCGCCTGATCGGCGACGACGACATCCAGATCACCGCCGTGGCCATGGCCCAGGACGCCCTGGCACTGCTGCGCGAGAACATCTACGACTGCATGATCATCGACCTCAAGCTGCCCGACATGCTCGGCAACGAGCTGCTCAAGCGCATGACCGCCGAGGACATCCGCAGCTTCCCGCCGGTGATCGTCTACACCGGGCGCAACCTCACCCGCGAGGAAGAGGCCGACCTGCTCAAGTATTCGCGCTCGATCATCATCAAGGGCGCGCGTTCGCCCGAGCGCCTGCTCGACGAGGTGACGCTGTTCCTGCACAAGGTCGAGTCGCAGCTGTCCAACGAACGCCAGCGCATGCTCAAGACCGCGCGCAGCCGCGACAAGGTGTTCGAGGGGCGCAAGGTCCTGCTGGTGGACGACGATGTGCGCAACATCTTCGCCCTGACCAGCGCCCTGGAGCACAAGGGCGCCATCGTCGAGATCGGCCGCAACGGACGCGAGGCCATCGAGTGCCTGGAGGCCAACGACGACATCGACCTGGTGCTGATGGACGTAATGATGCCGGAGATGGACGGCTACGAGGCCACTCGCCTGATCCGCCAGCAGCCGCGCTGGCGCAAGCTGCCGATCATCGCCGTGACCGCCAAGGCGATGAAGGACGACCAGCAGCGCTGCCTGCAGGCCGGGGCCAACGACTACCTGGCCAAACCGATCGACCTGGACCGCCTGTTCTCGCTGATCCGGGTCTGGCTGCCGCAATTGGAGCGAATCTGAAATCTTGACCAGTGAACGCAACACCGATATCGAGATCCGGCTGCTAATCGAGGCGATCTACCTCAAGTACAGCTACGATTTTCGCGATTACTCCGGCGCCTCGATCAAGCGCCGGATTCTTCACGCCGTGCGCCAGTTCGACTGCCGCACGGTGTCGGCGCTGCAGGAGCGGGTGCTGCACGATCCGGGCATGTTCCTCGAGCTGCTGCAGTACCTGACGATCCCGGTCAGCGAGATGTTCCGCGACCCCGGGCATTTCCTCGCGCTGCGCAACGAAGTGGTGCCGCTGCTGCGCACCTGGCCGTCGCTGAAGCTGTGGATCGCCGGCTGCAGCACCGGCGAGGAGGTGTACTCCATGGCCATCCTGCTGCGCGAGGAAGGCCTGCTGGAGCGCACCATACTTTACGCCACCGACATCAACCCGCACTCGCTGGAGCGCGCCAAGCAGGGCATCTACTCGATGCAGAGCATGCGCGAGTACGAGGAGAACTACCGCAAGGCCGGTGGCCGACGGGATTTCTCCGAGTACTACACCGCCGCCTACGGCAACGCCATCATGGACTCCAGCCTGCGCGACAACGTGACCTTCGCCGACCACAGCCTGGCCACCGACAGCGTGTTCTCCGAGACCCAGCTGGTGTCGTGCCGCAACGTGCTGATCTACTTCAACAAGGGCCTGCAGGACCGCGCCCTGGGTCTGTTCCACGAGTCGCTGTGCCACCGCGGCTTCCTGGTGCTGGGCAGCAAGGAATCGGTGGACTTCTCGGCCTACAGTGAAGGCTTCGAGCCGCTGGTACGGCCCGAGCGGATCTACCGCAAGGCATGAACGGCGTGCGCGCGATCGTCATCGGTGCCTCGGCGGGCGGCGTCACGGCCCTGTTCAGTGTGCTCGGCGCATTGCCGACGGCTTTCGCCATCCCGGTGCTGTGCCTGCTGCACCTGCCGGACGACCGCCACAGCCAGCTCGCCGAAGTGCTGCAGCGGCGCTTGCGCCGACCGGTGCGCGAAGCCCTGGACAAGGCGCGGATCGAACCGGGGCTGATCTACGTGGCGGGGCCGGGTTATCACTTGTCTGTCGAGCGCGACTTCAGCTTCTCGCTCAGCCAGGAAGCGCCGGTGCATTTTTCGCGCCCGGCGATCGATTTTCTCTTCGAGTCGGCCGCCGATGCCTATGGCCCGGGCTTGCTCGGCGTGCTGCTCACCGGGGCCAACGAAGACGGTGCCCGGGGGCTGTTGCGCATCAGACAAAGCGGTGGCCGGACGGTTGTCCAGGACCCCCGCGACGCACAGGTTGCGTTGATGCCGGAGGCCGCCCTGGCCCTGCACGACCCTGACCATATTCTTTCCCTGAGCGGTATCGGGCAGTTGCTCGCCACCCTGGAACCCAGCGCATGCTAAGCCATATCACCGCGAAACTGCTGATCGTCGATGACCTGCCGGAAAACCTGCTGGCCCTCGACGCCCTGATCCAGGGCGAGGACCGCGAGGTGCACCAGGCGCAGTCCGCCGAGCAGGCCTTGTCGCTGCTGCTCGAACACGAGTTCGCCTTGGCCATTCTCGATGTGCAGATGCCGGGCATGAACGGCTTCGAACTGGCCGAACTGATGCGCGGCACGGACAAGACCCGCAGCATTCCCATCGTTTTCGTCAGCGCCGCCGGGCGCGAGATGAACTACGCCTTCAAGGGCTACGAGAGCGGCGCCGTGGACTTCCTGCACAAGCCGCTGGACACCTTGGCAGTGAAGAGCAAGGTGTCGGTGTTCGTCGACCTGTTCCGCCAGCGCAAGGCCCTGGATCGGCAGTTGCAGGCCCTGGAACAGGGCCGCCAGGAGCAGGAGCTGCTACTGGGCCAGCTGCAGGTGGCACGGGGCGAGCTGGAGCACGCGGTGCGCATGCGCGATGACTTCATGTCGATCGTCTCCCATGAGGTGCGCACGCCGCTCAACGGATTGATCCTGGAAACCCAGCTGCGTCGCCTGCACCTGGCCCGGGGCAACCTGGCGGCGTTCAGCGAGGACAAGCTCAAGGCCATGGTCGAGCGCGATGAGCGCCAGATCAACAGCCTGATTCGCTTGGTCGAGGACATGCTCGATGTGTCGCGGATCCGTACCGGCAAGCTGTCGATCCGCCCGCGGACCTTCGACCTCGGGCAACTGGTGCGGGGCCTGGTGGAGAACTTCGCCGCCCAGGCCGGCGCCGTGGACACGCCCCTCGAATTGCAGCGTTGCGACACCTTGCCGGGGGAGTGGGACGAGTTCCGAATTGAACAAGTGGTGGCCAACCTGCTGTCCAATGCCTTGCGCTATGGTGATCGCAAACCGGTGCAGGTGCGGGTGTTCGAAGCGGGCGAGATGGCCTGCGTGCAGGTGCAGGACCATGGCATCGGCATCGATGCCCAGCACCTGCAGCGGATCTTCCAGCAGTTCGAGCGCGTCGCCGCGCAGCAGGCCACGGGTGGGCTGGGGCTGGGCCTGTACATCTCCGAGCAGATCGTCCTGGCCCATGGCGGGCGGATCCAGGTCGACAGCCAGGCCGGCGTCGGTTCGACCTTCACCGTGCATCTGCCGCTGTCGGCGCAGTCGCCACATTGCGACCCGGCCCGCGCAACCTCTGCGTAGTGCTGGGGTCTGATGGCCAACCTGTTGAATACGAAGGCGTTGTCATGAGTGAAGATGCACAAGACGTGGTACTGGTGGTCGAGGACGAGCCGGCGATCCGCATGATCCTGCGCGACTACCTGGCCGGCGAGGGCTACCACGTGCTGGTGGCCGAAGATGGCGAGCAGGCGTTCGCGATCCTGGCGAGCAAGCCGCACCTGGACCTGATGGTCACCGATTTCCGCTTGCCGGGCGGGATTTCCGGGGTCGAGATCGCCGAGCCGGCGGTGAAGCTGCGCCCGGACCTGAAGGTGATCTTCATCAGTGGCTACCCGGCGGAGATCGTCGAATCGGGCAGCCCGATCGCGCGCCAGGCGCCGATCCTGGCCAAGCCGTTCGACCTGGATACTTTGCACGAGCAGATTCAGGTGTTGTTGCGCTAGTGTTAGTGCGTGGCGGGGGCGTGGGAGCGGGCTTGCCCCGCGAACACCGGCTTGGCCGGTGCCATCCTGTACGTCCGCAATCGCGGGGCAAGCCCGCTCCCACGCAGCCTTTGTCGGGCCAACGACGAGGCTTACCCGATCTGCTTACGCAACAGCGCCATGGCCCGGTCGACCTGCTGCTCGTCGTTGAGCAGGCTGGGCGCGAAGCGGATCACCGGCCCGACATCGCGGTCCACCGCATCGACCATGACCTTGTTGGCGTTCAGGTAAGCCGCCACGGCGTCGGGGTCGCGGTCCTTGATACGGAAGAAGGTGAAGCCGGCGGAGAACTCGCGGCTGGCCGGGGTCACCAGCTCGATGGCGCGGTGCTCGGCCAGGCGTGCCTTGAGGTAGTCGTTGAGTTGGTGAATGCGCGCCTGGACATCGGCCTTGCCCAGGGCCAGGTGCAGCTTGAAGGCCTCGCCCAGCGCCCAGCGGTGCTCGAAGGCGTGATAGCCGCCCGGGGTCATGATGGTGCCGAAGTCCTCGTTGCGCGAGAAAGTGGCGAAGGTCGGCGTCAGGTGCTGCATCTTTTCCGAGGCCGCGCAGATGATCCCCGTGCCCCGTGGGCCGAACATCCACTTGTGGGTGCCGGCGATGAACCAGTCGCAGTTGAAGTCGGCGAAGCGCACATTCTCCACGCCGAAACCATGCACGCCATCGACCACGTAGAGGATACGCTCGGCCTCGTCGCGGTTGCGGTTGTGCTGGCGCACCAGCTCGCCGATGGCGCCCACCGGCAGCTTGACGCCGCTGCCCGAGTGTACCCAGGTCATGCCCAGCACCCGGGTTTCGGGGCGGATGCTGCGGTCGATCAGGCTCAGCACGCGGTCGGTGGAAACCTCGCCGGGCTTGTCGAACAGGCGCAGCTTGCGTACCTGGGTGCCGTGCTGGCGCTGGCGGAATGCCAGGCAGTTGTGGGTCGAGTAGTGTTCGTGCTCGGTGGTGAGGATCTCCTGGTGCGGCGCCACCTGCAGGCCGCCGTAGATCATGCCGAGGCCCTCGGTGGTACTGCCGGTCAGGGCGATCTGGCGGGGGCGCACCTCCAGGTAGCGGCCTGCCCACTCGCGGACCTCGTCCTCACGTTTCCATTCGTACTGGCTCTCCCAGTCCATGCACAGGGCCGGGTTGCGGTCGAGGGTGGCGCGGTGGCGGTCGATCGCGTCCTGCACCGGGCGCGGATGGGCGGTGATCAGGAAGTTGGCGAAGTGCGCGACATCCGCAGCCAGGGGGAACAGTTGGCGCAGCTGGCGCCACTTGTCAGCGCCTTGCAGGGGCGGCGGCGCCGGTTCGGCGGCCAAGGCGCTGGGCAGCAAGGGCAGGCTGGCGGCCAGGGCGGCGGCCTGCTTGAGGAAGGCGCGCCGGTCAGTCATGGCGGACTTCCCGGGTGTTGGTGTCGAGCAGGGCCACCGGGTTGGCGGCTTTCTGCACCTGCCCCCATACCCGCAGGAAGTTGCCCGCCCAGAGCTTGGCGATATCGGTCTCGGAGTAGCCGCGGGTCAGCAGCTCGGCGGTGACATTGCGGATTTCGCCGACGTTCATGAACCCGCTGACGCCGCCGCCATCGTTGAAGTCGGAGCTGATGCCGACATGGTCGATGCCCATCTTCTTCACGGCGTAATCGATGGCGTCGACATATTCCTTGAGGCCGGCACGGGGCTCTTCGTCGACGATGGCATAGAGGCTGCTGGCGTACTCGCCGAAGCGCGCCTCGGGCCAGATGGCGATGATCGGATCGCCCGGCATCAGTGCGTTGGTCAGGCCTTGCAGCGGTTGCAGGTCGAAGCGTGCGCGCAGGGCCTCGAGTTTTTCCAGGGTCGGCTTGCTCAGCGGCTTGAGGTAGGTGGTGAAGGCCACCACTTGCAGCACGCCGCCGCTGTCCTTGATCAGCTGCATCTCCTTGTCGGAGAGGTTGCGCGGGATGTCCACCAGTGCCCGTGGCGCCGAGTGTGAGGCCACGAACGGGGCGCGGCTCAGGCGGGCCACGTCTTCCAGGGCCAGGGTGGACATCTGCGAGACGTCGATGATCACGCCCAGGTCGTTGAGCCGCTTGACCGCCTGTTCGCCCAGCGGTGACAGGCCGCCGAGGGCATCGGGGGTGTCGTTGAAGAACGGCAGTGGGCGCGAGGAGTCGGCCCAGGCATTGTTGCCGGTGTAGCTGAAGCCGAACATGCGCATGCCGCGCTTGCTCCACAGGTCGAGCTGCGACAGGTCGTTGCCCAGCGGGTAGGCGTTGAGCATGCTGATGAAGATGGCGAACTTGCCTTCGCCGTTCAGGCGGCGGAAGTCGTCGGGGGTGTAGGCGATGCCGACCTGGTTGGGGAAGTCACGCACGATGCCGCTGATGATCTTGTAGCGCACTTCCTGCTGGTTGCGGGCCTCGTCGACAAAGCCCGGGGTCGGGCGGTGCGGGGCGTTCGGGCCGTTCCACAGCTCGGGCCAACCGAAGATGGTCAGCGCCGCGCCCGACAAGCGGCCCTTGGCCGCCTTGGCCAGGTCGAACTGACCGCGACCGTCCTTGTCGGCCTCGTAGCCGTCGCTGCCGTAGCCCAGCGGCACGGTGACATGGCTGTCGAAGGAGAGCATGTGTTCGTGCAGGTCGTTGGCCTGCTGCACGATCGCGCGGGGATAGCCGCTGTCCTGATTCCAGAAATAGTAGCCGGCGGCTCCACCCAGGGCGGCCACCAGGGCCAGGGGCAGGCCGATGTACAGGGCTTTGCGGGAACGGGTCTTGGTCATTGCCATCTCGTTGCGGGGCTGATCGGGTCGGCCTGCCGGCAGGGCAGGGCCTGGGTATCAGGTGGACGAACGAGTGGCGGGCAAATTTACCCGCGAAGGCACGGCTAACTGCCAGAAAGATAACGTTTTCAGGCAGGCGTGGGCGGTGATTCAAGAACCGGGAATCCTGGCCGATAACCAGCCATGTAAGAATCCACCTCAAGGAAGGTATGAAATGGTCGGAATAACCGCAGCCAATATCAACATCCCCAGCGTTGCCGGGGCCACGCCTGCGACTTCATCCGCAACGTCCAACACTTTGCCTGGCACGCCCACGGTAAACGAGCGGGGCGGCCTGGTGTTCAAGAGCGATGCGTTCAAGCACGAGACCAAGGCCGAGCAGATCAACGACAGCGTTGAAAGTAACGAGGACCCGGCCATCAAGGAGCAGCGCGAGCAGATCAAGCGCCTGCAGAAGCAGCTGGCCGAAGAGCAGAAACAACTGGCCCAGTTGATGGAGCAAGCCAGGCGCGACCCGTCCAAGATGGCGGCGGTCACGGCCAAGCAGGCCAGTATCGCCACCCTCACCGGGCTGATCATGGCGGCTACCGCGCAATTGCTCGAAGCGCTGCGCCAGGCCGGGGGCACCAGCGCCGGCGGCTCGGTCAACACCCGCGCCTGAGGCGCGGGGTCAACGCTACAGGAGGCTGCCTTGCAGCCCCTGTTCAGGTCTTCAGTCCACAGCGACGCGGGCGCGGTTCTGTCGCTCGCTCTTGTACTGCATGGCTACTGCCGGCGCCGGCTTGGCCGCGCCGGTCTCCAGCCACTGACGCATGCGGCTGGCGTCGGCGAAGTGGGTGTACTTGCCGTAGGCGTCGAGAATCACCATGGCCACCGGACGGTTGTCCATCTTCGTCAGCAGCACCAGGCAATGCCCCGCTTCGTTGGTGAAGCCGGTCTTGGTCAGGGCGATGTCCCAGTTGCTCTTGTTCACCAGATGGTCGGTGTTACGGAAGCCCAGGGTGTAGTTGGGCTTGCGGAACGCCACGGTCTTCTCGCGGGTGGTCGACAACTCGCTGAGCATCGGATACTTGCGCGAGGCGATCAGCAGCTTGGCCAGGTCGTGGGCGGTGGACACGTTCAGGGTCGACAGGCCGGTCGGCTCGACGTAGCGGGTGTGGCTCATGCCCAGGCTGCGAGCCTTGGCGTTCATCGCCTTGATGAAGGCGCCATAGCCGCCGGGGTAGTGGTTGGCCAGGGTGTTGGCCGCACGGTTTTCCGACGACATCAGCGTGATCAGCAGCGTCTCGCGACGGTTCAGCTCACTGCCAAGACGCACCCGCGAGTACACGCCCTTCATCTCCGGGTTGTTGGCAATGGTCATGCTGAGCATTTCGTCCATGGGCAGCCTGGCGTCGAGCACGACCATCGCGGTCATCAACTTGGTGACCGAGGCGATGGGGCGCACGCGATCGGCGTGGCTGGCATACAGCTCCTTGTTGGTGTTGAGGTCGATCAACAGGGCGCTGCCGGAGGCCAGGTGCAGCTTGCTGGGGTCGCGCTGGACCTGGGCCGGGGGTTGTGCAGCAGCGGTCGACGGTAGGGTCGCGGTTCCTGTGAGCAACAGCAGCAGGCTGAGGATGGACAGGGAAGTTTTCACGTTGAGGCTCACTAAATGTTGGTATGTCGTTGGCTGTGCAAGGGTTTTCCCCCAAAAAACCGTTGCATTCTGGAGTATGGCTCAGCGGCTGTCGAATGCCTTATATCTAAAGGGCGCAACGTGAAGGAAATTTAATCCTGTACCAATTCTGTACCCATTACTGCAGCCTCAAGCTTGGCAAGTTCGGTCCAATCGTTCGTTGAATTCAGTCACTTGGCGTAGATGGTGATCCACTGCCTGGAGACTACTGTGGGCGCGGGATTTTTCCTGGCTCTGGCCAATTGAGCGGATCCGAAAATCGCCCCATATCCCGGACATCCATCTCCGCCTGCGTACAGCCGACTCGCCTGGCGCGTTCTTCGAGTGCCCATACTTCGCCACCCCATTGCGCGGGGCGTCCTTGCAATTTGAAAATCATTTTCAGCGCAGCCTTGGCATTGGTCGTGCCTGCGCAGTCCCAGACACGCTGCGCCTCGGATGTTGGCATTGGGGCATTTAGCGTGTGTTCAGCGCCTTCCGAGAGATGCGTGGGGGTACTGCTGCAGCCTGTCAAGGCAAGCAGCAAGAGCATGGCGGTATGGTGTCGCATGTGATTTCCAGTAATGTGGGGGTGGGACGTTCTACACGAGGTGCGCGTTCCACACCAGTAGCCCCCGTACCTGAAAGCAGTAAATTTGATCTGGCGCGTTTTGCGCCTCTTTCCATGTGGTCAACCGGACGACCTGCCATGACGCTCACCATCGACTTCACCGACCAGGCCACCAGCCTGCACCACGATGCGATCCTCAAACCCTTGCGCGCCTTCAACGACGGTGTGATCGGCTCTCCCGGCGCGGCTACCGTCGCCTGGACGCTGCGCGATCCCGCCAGCGATGAGGTGGTCGGCGGGCTGTACGCCAGGCTCGGTGGGCACTGGTTGTTCGTCGAGCTGCTGGTGGTGCCCGAGCGCATGCGCGGGCAGGGCACCGGGCGCGAGTTGATGGCCCAGGCCGAGGCCTTGGCGAGGGAGAAGGGCTGCTGTGGGATCTGGCTGGACACCTTCAGCTTCCAGGCGCCGGACTTCTACCGCAAGCTGGGGTTCGAGGTGTTTGGTGAGCTTGCCGACTTCCCGCCCGGGCATACCCGCTATTTCCTGCACAAGCGGTTGACCTGAGCCCTCCCAGGTCGCGCCTTGCATCAAGGCCTTTGCGGTACCGCCGAGCTGCCAAAGCTGTTGCCCATGCGCGTTGACGTCGCCGCCGGTGTCGCCAGCCCCATCTGGTTCGGCGCCCTGCGCTGCATCTGCCGCGCCGGATCCAGCTGTTCGCGCAGCCCCTTGGCGGCGCGCGGATCACTGCCTTGCAACTGCTGGGTCAGGCAGTCATAGGCCAGTGCCCGTGACTGGCCAACCTGCACGTCGATGCAGCCCTGGCCGTCCTTGGGCGGTTCGGCGAGCGCCGGCAAGGCGCAGGCCAGCAGCAGGGGCAGGGCGGTCAGGGGCAGGCGGTGCATGGCGGGTCTCCTGGCAATCTTCCTCGGTGCAGTCTAGCGCCCGCAGGCGTTGATCGGGGTGAAGCTTTGGTTGCCGCCGGCTGTCACCACAGCGTCATACACAGGCCCCAGGATGACGTTTCCCCGGCGACGGCGGCCAGCAAGGAGGCCCGGACAGCTGTGCGTGCATTGCTCGTGGCCGGCGCGCTGATGCTGGCCTGGTTGCTGGCGGCCCCCGGACTGCGTGGCCAGCCGTTGCTGACCCTGGATATCCCGGCGCAGGCGCTGGACCGGGCGCTGGACAGCTTCGGCCGGCAGAGCGGCCTGGCCGTGCTGGTCGACCAGGCCTTGCTCGCCGGCCAGCGTTCCAGCCAGGTTCAAGGCCGTTACCCGGCGCGCGAAGGCTTGCAGCGACTGCTGCAGGGCACCGGCCTGCAGGCGTACCACAGCGGCGCGGGCTTCACCCTGCAACCGCTGCGCCTGCGCGGCACACCCGAGCGTGGGCGCGCTGGCGGCCTGGCATCGGGCAGTTATGCGCTGGCACTGCAGCATGCGGTCGAGCGCGCCCTGTGCGCCTCGCCGTTGACCCGGCCGGGCGCTTACCGGGCGGCCTTGCAGGTGTGGATCGATGCCAGCGGCCAGCTGGTGCAGAGCCGCCTGCTGGCCTCGACCGGCGATTTCGCCCGCGACGCCGCGCTGGTCGAGCGCTTGCGCACGGTGCGCCTTGAGCAGGCGCCGCCGACATCCCTGGCGCAGCCGCTGACCCTGCTGCTGCGCCCGGAACCTATGGATTGCCCACTTTCGCAAGGAGCTGCGGCGGCATGAACAAACCTCGGGACAGTGCGCTGGTCAAGCTGTTTCTGACCTCCTACGACGCCTTCAGGGTACGCCTGAGGCGTCGGCTCGGTTCTGACGACCTAGCCAACGACGTGCTGCAGGAAACCTACCTGCGGGTGGACCGCATGGATACGACGCACGACCTGCAGCGCCCCGGCGCCTACCTGTACCGCATGGCCCTGAACGTCGCCGCCGACCGTCGCGAGGCCGACGCCCGGCTGCTCACCGGCGCCGAGATCGAGGCGCTGCTGCAGGTGGCCGAAGACCAGGACCCGGCGCGCATCGTCGGCGGCCAGCGCGAGATCCAGAACCTGCTGGGCGCGCTCTACGAACTGCCGGCCCGACGTCGGCGGATCTTCATCGCCGCCCGCCTGGAGGAGGCCTCGCACCTGGAAATCTCCCAGCGCTTCGGTATCTCCACGCGCACGGTGGAGAAGGAACTCAAGGCGGCGCTAGGGCATTGCGCGATGCGCCTGGACCGAAAAGTGTTTCAGCGGTTCGGTCCCGGCGCGGGAAAACCGTCTTGAACGATAGTCGACCTCTTCATGTGAGCCCCATGTCCCAGATTCCGCCCGATTCCGACTTGCAGCGCCAGGCCCAGGACTGGCTGCTGCGGCTGACGTCCGGCCAGGCCACCCAGGCCGATGCCCGGGCCCTGCGCCAGTGGTGCGCGCGCAGCCCGGCGCATGCCGAGGCCTTTGCCCAGGCACGCCAGCTATGGCAGCTGCTCGGGCCAGCGGCCCGGCAGGCCCGGCAGGGCGCGCCGTGGCTCGGGCGTCGGGCGCTGCTGGGTGGCGCGCTGGCGGCGTCGGTGGCGCTGGTGGTCTGGCGCGGCGGCCTGCTCGAGGAGGCCATGGCGCCGGCACCGGCGTTTGCCACCGAGGTCGGTGAGCAGCAACGGGTGGAACTGGCGCCCGGGATCGAGCTTGAGCTGAATGTGCGTACCCGGGTCAGCCGCGAGGCCGAGGGTATCGCACTGCTTGCCGGCGAGATCGAGGTGCAGGCCGATCAGCCCCTGCGGGTGCGGGCGCAGGGCGGCGTGATCAGCGCCGACCAGGCCCGTTTCAACGTGCGTGAGGACGATGAAGGTGTCTGCGTCACCTGCCTGGGTGGCGAGTTGCGCGTGGCTGTCCAGGGGCAGGTCGAGACGCTGCCGGCGGGCCGTCAGTTGCGCTATGGCGCGCAAGGCATCGGTATGCCAGAGCCGTTCGATCCGGGCCAGGTGATGGCCTGGCGCGAGCGCATGCTGGTATTTCGTGATGCGCCGCTGGCCCTGGTGATCAACGAGATCAACCGCTACCGCCCCGGCCGCCTGGTGCTGCTCAACCCCACGCTGGGGCGTCGACGGGTGCAGGCGCGGTTCAGCTTCGACCAGCTGCGCCAGGCCGCCGAACTGATCCGCGTCGCCTATGGCGCGCGCTGCCTGGAACTGCCGGGCGGCGTGGTGCTGGTCAGTTGAACGGCCCCAGTACCTGGCGGTAACGTTCCTCGCCCTGGGGGCCACGGCGGTTCAGGCGTACTTCGAGACCGGCGGGGTTGTCGTCGGCTTCGCTGGCCGGTGAGCGCCAGCCGCCCTTGGCCTGCCAGCTGCGCAGCTCGAAGGCGCTGACGTTGTCCAGCACGGCCACCGCGGCCTTGGGCGCGGGCAGCGCAAAGCGCTCGCGCAGCGGCGCGGCGGCGCGATACAGGGTGCCGCCGCGTACGTACCAGCGCACCCGTTGCAGGCCGCTACCGTCGACGGCGCCGGAGCGCACCAGCTCAAGGCGGTCGGCACGCGCGCGCACCGCGGGCAGCAATGGCTTGCCCGGCGGTTCGCGGCCGGGCAGGGGTGGTTCGACCAGTTCGACGGTGGCGCGCAGGGCCAGGTCGCGCTCCAGCTGCTGGAACACCCGCAGGATCGCCTGTTGGTCCTCGCTGGTCTCACGCACATGCCGGTCGGCGCGGCTGACACTGTCCAGCCCGCGCCAGGCGATCAGGCTGACCACCGCCATCAGCAGGATGGCGATCATCACTTCGATCAGGGTGAAGCCTGCTTGCCGGTTCATGGCTGGCTGACCCGCACCTGGCCGGCGGCGTTGCGCGCCAGTTCCATCCGCAGCGCGCCGCTACTCAGGCGCAGGGTCAGCGGCGTGCCGATCCATTCGCCATCGAGCCACACCGCGCCACGGGGCTCGCGCTGCACCTTGACCGCCTCGGCCTGCCAGCGGCGTGGCTTGAGCGGGCCGTCGGCGAGCACCCGGCCATCGGCGCGGACGAAGCGGTAGCCGTCGCGGTCGCTGTGCCAGCGCAGCGGCTGGCCATCAGCCTGGGCTTCGCTCTGCGCCAGTTCCAGCAGGCGTGCCAGGCGCTCGGCGTCGGCGCGCAGGTGCTTGCCCGGGTCGGGGCGGATGTTCAGGCTGATGGCGGCGCTGGCGATACCGACGATCACCAGCACTACCATCAGTTCGATCAGGGTGAAACCACGTTGTCTGTTCACGGGGCGCTCCTTGTCCTGCCCGACAGCTTGCCCGCGCAAGATGATCGCCGTGTGAAACAAAACCGTGAGATTAGGTCGGTATGCTTGGGCGCAGGCACACAAGGAGCGCGTGACCATGCGTATTGCCCATCCAAAGCTGTCCCCTGGCCTGTTGTTGCAGGGTTTGGGGGTGCTGGCCCTCATCGCCGGCCTGGTGACCTGGACCAGCCTGTTGCTGCAGCCCTCGCCGGGCGTAGCCTCGCTGCAGCCTGCCGAAGCCCTGGCACCTGGTGAAACGCCGGCCGGGCGTTGGTTCGCCGACCTGCCGTTGCAGGTGCAGATCCAGGTCAGCGGGGTGATGGCCGGCAGCCAGGGCGCGGTGGCCATCGTCAGCATCGACGGTGGCCCGGCGCGTGCCGTGCGTAACGGCGAGGAACTGGCCCGCGGCGTGCGCCTGGTGGCTATCGAAGACCGCGGCCTGGTGATCGAGCGCGGCGGCCAGCGCAGCCG
Organism: Pseudomonas carassii; assembly: GCF_036324045.1. Classification (NCBI taxonomy): domain Bacteria; kingdom Pseudomonadati; phylum Pseudomonadota; class Gammaproteobacteria; order Pseudomonadales; family Pseudomonadaceae; genus Pseudomonas; species Pseudomonas carassii. The sequence continues at coordinate 28,047 of NZ_JAZDCT010000040.1, forward strand.
CGTCGAGGTGCCGGTGCTGGCGCAGGCGTCGTTCTGGGGCGAGGCGCCTCAGCCTTCGGCAAACTGACGCAGACGCTCGCCGTCGAGGCGGTAGCGGATCCACTCGTCCTGCGGCTCGGCGCCCAGCGAGCGGTAGAAACCGATGGCCGGCTCGTTCCAGTCCAGCACGCTCCATTCCAGGCGACCGCAGCCATTCTCCACCGCCTCGCGGGCGATATGCCGCAGCAGCGTGCGTCCGGCACCGTCGCCGCGCTGTTGGGGCGTGACGTAGAGATCCTCGAGGTAGATGCCGTTGCGCCCCAGCCAGGTGGAGTAGCTGTAGAAATACACGGCGAAACCGATGGTCTGGCCGTCGTGCTCGCAGACCAGGCTGCGCACCGTGCTGCTCTCGTCGAACAGGCTGTGCTCGATGTCGGCGAGGGTCGCCACCACTTCGTGGCGAGCGCGCTCGTAGTCGGCCAGCTCGGTGATGAAGGTCAGGATCTGGGCGGCGTCGCCGCGAACTGCGGGGCGGATGGTCACGGGCATGGTGGGGCTTCCTTGTAATTTATGAGGTGCGTAGGCGGTCTGTAGTGTCAGGGAAGAGGAGGGAAGATCGCCAGGTGTCTGGTGAAGATTTGCCGCGCCGGTGTATCCATGGCGGCCAGCAGGCATGCATGTGGATGAAACAGAAAGTTGTATCTGCTCAATTTCACCTAACTGTACCGGTCATTCCCCCCAGCCCTCCGCTACTGTGGCCTTTCGATAATCAGAAAAGCCGGAAACCGCCGCCATGCTTGCCTCCCTCGATCTGCTCAGTGCGTTCGTCCTGTTCGCCTTCGTTTCTTCCATCACCCCCGGTCCGAACAACACCATGCTGCTGGCCTCGGGGGTCAACTTCGGCGTGCGCCGCACCATTCCCCACGCCCTGGGCATCAGTGTCGGCTTCATGGTGATGGTGCTGGCGGTGGGCCTCGGGCTGGGCGAGGTGTTCAAGGCCTGGCCGCCGCTGTACGGCATCCTGCGCTACGCGGGCGCGGCGTACCTGCTGTACCTGGCCTGGAAGATCGCCACCTCCGGGCCGATGTCCGGCGATGCCGCCAGCAGCCGCAAGCCGCTCGGGTTCTGGGGCGCCGCGGCATTCCAGTGGGTCAACCCGAAGGCCTGGGTGATGGCGATCGGGGCAATCACCACTTATACGCCGGCCCAGGGCTACGTGTTCAACGTGATCGTCATCGCCACCGTGTTCGCCCTGGTGAACCTGCCCAGCGTCGGCATCTGGGTGATGTTCGGCAGCGCCTTGCGCAACCTGCTGCGCAATCCGCGCGCGGTGGTGCTGTTCAATGTCCTGATGGCCGTGCTGCTGGTGATTTCACTGTATCCGCTGCTGTTTGTAGAATCGGCGTTTTCCTAGAGCCGATGAGTGCCGTCGATGGAGTTGATTCCCTGGTCCCATGAATGCGCCGAAGGCTTTACCCTGCGTGGATGGCGAACCCCCGCCAGTGGCAAACCGCTGCTGCATTTTCTGCATGGCAACGGCTTCTGCAGCCTGGTTTACCAACCCATGCTCATGCGCTTGGGTGAACACTTCGACCTGTGGCTGAGCGATGTGCAAGGCCATGGCGACAGTGACTACGGCGGCGCCTTTTGCGGTTGGAATCGCAGCGCGGCGCTGGCGGTGGAGGCGTTCGAGGCTGGACGCGGCGAATACGGCGATATCCCGCGTTACGCCTTGGGCCACAGTTTCGGCGGCGTGCTCACCGGCCTGATCCTGGCCAGTGAGCCGCAGTTGTTCCAACGCGCCGTGCTGCTCGACCCGGTACTGTTCAGCCGGCGCATGATCGGGGTGATGGGCGCCGCCGCCATGGTCGGCCTGCACCGTCGTCACGCCCTGGCGCGCAAGGCCGCCACCCGCCGCAGCCACTGGCCCGACCGCGAGGCGGCGCAGGCCTCGCTGCAAGGGCGGGGGATCTTCAAGGGCTGGACCGACGCTGCCTTGCAGGCCTATGTGGAGCACGCCATCGGCGATTGCGGCGAAGGCGTGGTGCTCAAGTGCCGGCCTAGCCGCGAGGTGGAGATCTTCAGTTCGTTCCCCGAGCGCATGTGGCAGCAGCTGGGCCGTATCCAGACGCCGACGCGGATTCTGTATGGGGAGCAGACCTACCCGTTCGTGCCGCACTCGGTACAGCGCCTGGCGGGGCTCAATGCGAAGGTGAGCGCGCAGCAGGTGGCGGGCGGGCATTGCTTCATGCAGGAAGACCCGCAGATGGCCGCGGAGCAGGTGCTGGCGTTCCTGCAGGATTGAAGGCAGCGGACGCCCCCCTGTAGGAGCGGCCTTGTGCCGCGAAAGGGCCGCAAGGCGGCCCCGGCGATCTTTGCATCAACGCTGCTATTCTGGGGCCGTTCCACGGCCCTTTCGCGACACAAGGCCGCTCCTACAGGTCCTCTACTCGCTGATCTGCTGTCCATTTCGCGACGATTGCTTGCCGATTCGCGAGCGAACGACAATCGCAGATTCCGTACCCTGGCGCTCCCCCCACCGGATGGAGCCCAGCATGAACCAGGCGGTCAGCCCAGATCCCCAGCACACCCTCGAACAAACCCGCGCCCGGCGCCGCCAGCGCCTGCTGCGCTTCGGCCTGGCCGGGGGACTGGGGCTGCTGGTGGCGGCCTATGGCGGCTACTGGTGGCTCGATGGCCGTTTCCTGGAGCAGACCGACGACGCCTACGTGCGCGCCGACTGGGCGCCGATCAGTGCCCGGGTCAGTGGCTATGTGGCCGAGGTGGCGGTGGCGGACAACGCCACGGTCAAGGCCGGCGACCTGCTGGTGCGCCTGGACGAACGCGACTTTCGCGATCGCCTGCGCAAGGCCGAGGCGCAACTGGCGGTTAGCGAGGCGGCGCTGCAGGTGCAACGCATGCGCCTGCGTGCCTTCGCTGCTGAGCAGGACGAGCAGGCCCACGCCATCGCCCGCGCCGACGCCGAGCGCGGCGGCAGTCGCGGCGAGGCGCAGAGGGCCGAGGCCGACTGGCAGCGCTACCAGCACCTGGCGCAATGGCAGGCGGCCAGCGTGCAGCGCATGGAGCAGGCCCGCGCCACCCGCATCCAGGCCCAGGCCATGCAGCGCGCCGCCGACGCCGAACTGGCCCGCCAGCATGCGCGCAAGGCGATGCTGGAGCAGCAGGGCAAGCAACTGGAAGCCGAATTGCTGCAGCGCCAGGCCGACCTCGACCAGGCCCGCGCCGAGGCGGACCTGGCCCGCAGCGCCCTGGCCGACACCGAAATCCGCGCGCCGTTCGACGGCGTGGTCGGCCAGCGCAAGGTGCGCCAGCAGCAGTACGTCACTCCCGGCCTGCCGCTGCTGGCGCTGGTGCCGGTGGCGCAGGCGTATGTGGTGGCCAACTTCAAGGAAACCCAGCTGGCGCAGATGCGCCCCGGCCAGCCGGTGACCCTTGAGGTGGACACCTTCGGCCAGCACTGGCACGGCACGGTGGACAGCGTCTCCCCAGGTTCCGGCGCGGTGTTCGCGCTGCTGCCGCCGGACAACGCCACCGGCAACTTCACCAAGATCGTCCAGCGTTTCCCGGTGCGCATCCACCTCGACCCGGAAGGTGACGACAGCCCACGGCTGCTGCCCGGCATGTCGGTGATCGCCACTGTCGACACCCGGCAGGCCCGCCATGAGCGCTGAGGACAACGTCTCCCTGCGCGCCTGGGTGGCGGTGATCGGCGGCCTGTTCGGCTGCTTCATGGCCGGCATGAACGTGCATGTCACCAGCGCCGCCCTGCCCGAGATCGAGGGCGCGCTGGGGGCCAGTTTCGAGGAAGGCTCGTGGATCTCCACGGCCTATCTGGTGGCCGAGATCAGCATGATCCCGCTGACCGCCTGGCTGGTGCAGGTGTTCTCCCTGCGCCGGGTGATGCTGGTGGGCTCGGCGGTGTTCCTGGTCAGCTCGGTGAGCTGCGCCATGGCCGGCAGCCTGGAGGCGATGATCAGCCTGCGGGTGATCCAGGGCGCCTCGGGCGCGGTGCTGATCCCGCTGTCGATGCAACTGATCATCACCGAGCTGCCGGCCAGCCGCCTGGCGCTGGGGATGGCGCTGTTCAGCCTGTCCAACAGCGTGGCCCAGGCCGCCGGGCCGTCGATCGGCGGCTGGCTCACCGATATGTACTCCTGGCGCTGGATCTTCCTGCTGCAGCTACCGCCGGGCGTGGCCCTGCTGGCGGCGGTGGCCTGGTCGATCAAGGGCCAGGCCGGTGATCGCAGCGCACTGCGCCAGGCCGATTGGCTGGGCATCGTCGCCATGGCGCTGGGGCTGGGGGCGTTGCAGGTGGTGCTGGAGGAGGGCGGGCGCAAGGACTGGTTCGAATCGCGCTTCATCGTCGGTTTCAGCCTCGTCGCGGTGATCGCCCTGGCGCTGTTCATCCAGCGCCAGCTGTGGGGCGCGCGGCCGTTCATCAACCTGCGCCTGCTGGGCAGCTACAACTTCGGCGTGTCGAGCCTGGCCATGGCGGTGTTCGGCGCGGCCACCTTCGGCCTGGTGTTCCTGGTACCCAACTACCTGTCGCTGGTGCAGGGCTACAGCGCCAGCGAGATCGGCAAGAGCCTGATTGCCTACGGCCTGGTCCAGCTGCTGCTGGCGCCGTTGCTGCCACGCCTGATGCGCTGGCTCAACGCCAAGCTGCTGGTGGCCAGCGGCTTCGCCATCATGGCCCTGGGTTGCTGGCTGGGATCGACGCTGACGGTAGACGCGGGCAGCAACGTGATCATCCCCTCGACCGTGGTGCGCGGCATCGGCCAGCCGCTGATCATGGTGGCGCTGTCGGTGCTGGCGGTGAAAGGCCTGGACAAGGCCCAGGCCGGCTCGGCCTCGGCGCTGATCTCGATGCTGCGCAACCTCGGCGGCGCGCTGGGCACGGCGTTGCTGACGCAACTGGTGTCGCAGCGCGAGCGCTTTCATTCGGTGCGGGTGGGCGAAGGGCTGACGCTGTTCGATGGCGCGCTGCAGCAGCGCCTGCCCGGTGGCATGGTCGACCCGCAGTCGCCACAGGTAATGCAGACCCTGGCATTGATCGACCAGAGCGTGCGTGAGCAAGCCTACCTGATGGCCTATTCGGATGCGTTCTACCTGTCGTGCGTGGCGTTGCTTGGTTGTGCGCTGGCGTCCCTGCTGCTGCGCAGTCGCTAGCCATTACGGTTGGCGCTCGGCCACGGCACGGAGGGTTTTCAGGGTGACCATCGGCGCATCCACCACGAAGCGGTTGGCCAGCCACCCCGGCACATCGCCGGCCGGGTCGGCGCGTAGCTGGTAGGTGACCTCGGTCTCGCGCTCGCCCAGCGGGCGCATGATCCACTCGCCGCTGAGCCGGCGCACGCGGATCAGCCCGGGCGCGGTCGGCACCCGTCCGGGCTCGGCGCTCAGGTGGCGGACCAGGGTGTCGTCGTCGAGGCGCTCAGTGCGGACCTTGAGCACCATGTCGCGGGGCTTGGCCGGCCAGGGCAGGGCGGTGGTGAGGTAGACCCAGGTGGTGTCGCCGTCCACCTCCAGCAGGCGCATGTTGGCGCAGGCGTACAACCATTTGCAGGCTACCCGCAGGTTCTCCTGCAGGTCGGTGAGGGTGCGCAGGCTGGCCTTGATCCGGGTGACGCCGCGGAATTGCTGATAAGGCGAGCCGTCGACGCTGCTCAGGTAGACATCGATGCCGTCTTCCTGGTGGGCGAGTTGCCAGTCATCCGCCCACGGCACGGTGCCCGGCAGCAGGAGCAGCAGGACGAACAGGGGGCGCAGGAGGGTCATGGCGGGGAGGCCGAAGGGGGGAAGGTCCGATCAGTATGGATCAAGACCTGCAGGAGGTCGTCCGTGCGGTCCCTCTGTAGGAGCGGCTTCAGCCGCGATGCAGGCAACGCGGCTGAAGCCGCTCCTACAGAGGTCAAGCAACGGGCATCAACGCTGCGGATTGAGCGTCAGGTGCACGTGACGGTTGACGTCCTTGTACAGCAGGTAGCTGAACGGACCCGGGCCGCCGGAGTAGCAGGCTTGCGGGCAGAAGGCGCGCAGCCACATGAAGTCGCCGGCCTCGACCTCGACCCAGTCCTGGTTCAGGCGGTACACCGCCTTGCCTTCCAGCACGTACAGGCCGTGTTCCATGACGTGGGTTTCGGCGAACGGAATCACCCCGCCCGGCTGGAAGGTCACGATGTTCACGTGCATGTCGTGGCGCATGTCGGCCATGTCGACGAAGCGGGTGGTGACCCAACGGCCTTCGGTGCCCGGCATCTCGATGACGGTGGCGTTGTCGCGGTGGGTGACGAACGACTCCGGAACCGGCAGGCCTTCGACCTTCTGGTAGTGCTTGCGCAGCCAGTGGAAGGTGACGTTGGCCTTGCTGTTGTTGCGCAGGCTCCAGTCGGCGCCCGGGGCCAGGAACGCGTAGCCGCCGGGAACCAGGGTGTGGTGCTTGCCTTCGACGGTGATGTCGATCTCGCCCTCGACCACGAACAGCACCGCTTCGGCGTTCGGGTCCAGCTCAGGACGCTCGCTGCCGCCTTCGGGGGCGACTTCGACGATGTACTGGGAGAAGGTCTCGGCGAAACCGGTCAGCGGGCGGGCGATGACCCACATGCGCATCTTGTCCCAGAACGGCAGGTGGCTGGTGACGATGTCACGCATCACGCCCTTGGGGATGACGGCATAGGCTTCGGTGAACATGGCACGGTCAGTCAGCAGCTCGGTCTGAGCCGGGTGCCCACCGTGAGGGGCGAAGTAGGAAGGTTTCGACATGAACGGTCTCGACTTGTTGTTCTCTCCCCATGCCTTGGACCACACCGGCCGGTGCGTGCAGGGGATGCACCGACAGCATAGGGGTGGGCCGACGCCATCTACAAATTAAATGTTGGAATACCCAGTATCCAGTTGCTGAATGTGATGACAGTGTTCTCATGGCGCGGCTGTAGGAAGTTTCTCAAGGCTTGTGGTCATGACATTTTTTTCACATCACCTTGCTAGCATCGCCAGCACTTCCCTGGAGCTGAATCGATGATGCCTGTCCTGCGCCAACGTGCCGTCCGCTTTGCCCTGGCCGCTACCGGAGGCCTGGTGGCCTGTACCTTGGGCTTCTTCGGCTGGCAGTCCTTCTACCCGGTGCAGGCCGCCGAGGGCTGGGGCGTGCAGGTGCTGCACAACTCGGTGACCCGGGCCGCTTCGCTGCTACCCCAGGCCGACGGCAGCCTGCTGGTCAGCCGCGAGCTAAACGGCGGCAAGGGCAGCATCATGCGCATCACCGCCGAGGGCGACCGGGTGGTGGTGCTCGAGGGTCTGTCCAAGCCCGATGGCATGGTCGCCGTCGACGGCGGCTGGGCGTTCAGCCAGGAGGTGGGCGGGGCGCCGGTCAGCGTGTCGCGTGATGGCCAGGTCAGCCAGCTGTTCGAGGGCAACAACGTGCAGGGCCTGTACAACGATAGCCAGCACCTCTACGCCATCGAGGACCGCAAGGGCGATGGCCGGCTGATGCGCTACGACTGGCGCAGCGGCGAGCTCGATGTGCTGCGTGCGGGGTTGACCGAGACCGAAGGGCTGACCCGTTGCACCGATGGGCGGCTGCTGTATACCGAGAAGGCCGCCGGCAAGATTCGTGCGTTCAATGCCGAAGGCGCCGATCCGGTGGTGGTCGAGGGGCTGCGTAATCCGACCTTCCTGCTTTGCGATCAGCGTGGGCTGTGGATCAGTGAGGACTCCACTCATCGGGCGCGGTTGGTGCGTATTGATGGTGATGGTACTCGGCATACGATTCTCAGCTATCTGAAGGCGCCTCAGGCTATTGTTCCGGATGGCAAGGGGGGGTATTTGCTGGCTGAAGGGGGGCGGGATCGGGTGTTGCGGTTGACGCCGCCGGTCGCGGCTAGCACGGCTCAGGCTGACGCGTTGCCTCGGGGGCCTGGGGCCTGACCTGGGGTTGTTGTTGTTGTTGTTGTTGTTGTTGTTGTTGTTGTTGTTGTTTGGTGGGTTTGGAAGTTGTATGCGCATTCATTTGCGATGTCGACGCTTATTCACCTTTCCGCCCTTACGGCGGGTTACTTTGGTCGTGGCCAAAGTAACCAAAGCCGTTGCGCTCCATTCATCCGGCCCTACGCTTCGCTCCGGGTTCCCTCACTCCGGCCTTGCTCCCGGGAGGACCGCGCTGCAGGGCCCATCCTGGGCCCCAGCGCTTGACGGGCATCCATGCCCGTCACCTCCCTCCGCAAGTCCTACGTTCGGCCTCCTGAAGTCGCGAAGTTACGAGCGGTGCCTGGACTGGCGCAGCTCTCGCTAGTTGAAACTTAACTAATCTCTCGATCGCATCGCGGGGCAAGCCCGCTCCCACGCAATAGTCGTCGCTATATAGAGCCCTGTAGGAGCGGGCTTGCCCCGCGAAAGGGCCGGGACAGCCAAGTTATAACTAATGGTCAAACAACTAACTTTTTGCTCTTGCTCTTGCTCTTGCTTCTAAGTGCGCAATAGTTCAGGCAACACCAATTGCGACTTCAGGAGCAAGAACGGAGCGAGGGAACCCCGGAGCGAAGCGTAGGGGTCGGATGAATGGAGCGGGGCAGGCCCATGGTTACTTTGGCCGCGGACGGCGAGTTAAGACCAAAGTAACCCGCCGTAAGGGCGGAAAGGTGAATAAATGTCGATATCTTCTACGAATGTGCATACATATTTTAAAACCACCTCTCTTGAAGCCAAGCCAAAGCCCCCTTGACTTCCCCCCGCCCTCAAGCTAGCTTCCCACCCCATGAACCCATTCCCGCTGCATCGCGCCCTCAGCATTATTACCGCCATTATCAGTTTGGCGGGCTAGCGCACACATGCACTGAACCCGCCCTGGAGGCGGGTTTCTTCTCTCTGACTCCTGGGCACACAAAAAAACCAGGAGTCATCGATGACCAGCCTCAACGTCACCCCGCGTACCCCGACAACGCCCCAGCAACTGCTGTCCGAGCAAGTGCGGCGGATTCTCTCGGCCCCGGTGTACGACCTGGCCATCGAAACCCCCTTGCAAGCGGCGCCGGCCCTGTCGGCCAGCCTGGGCAACCAGATCCTGCTCAAGCGCGAGGACCTGCAACCAACGTTCTCCTTCAAGATCCGCGGCGCCTACACCCGCCTGTCGCGCCTGAGCCCCGCCCAGCGCGAGCGCGGCGTCATCACCGCGTCGGCCGGCAACCATGCCCAGGGCGTGGCCCTGGCCGGTTCGCACCTGGGCATCAAGACCACCATCGTCATGCCCACCACCACCCCCTCGCTCAAGGTCGAGGGGGTGCGTTCACGGGGCGGCCATGTGGTGCTGCACGGCGAAAGCTTCCCCCACGCCCTGGCCCATGCCCTGCAACTGGCCGATCGCGACGGGGCGACCTTCGTGCCGCCGTTCGACGACCCTGACGTCATCGCCGGGCAGGGCACCGTGGCCATGGAGATCCTTCGCCAGCACCCCGGCCCGCTGCATGCGATCTTCGTCCCGGTCGGCGGCGGCGGCCTGATCGCCGGCATCGCCGCCTACGTCAAGTACCTGCGGCCCGAGGTCAAGGTGATCGGCGTCGAACCTGAGGACTCCAACTGCCTGCAGGCCGCCATGGCTGCCGGCGAGCGGGTGATCCTGCCACAGGTCGGCACCTTCGCCGATGGCGTGGCGGTGGCGCAGATCGGCGCCCACTGTTTCGAGCTGTGCCGCCACTTCGTCGACGAGGTGGTGACGGTCGGCAGCGATGAACTGTGCGCGGCGATCAAGGACATCTACGACGACACCCGCTCGATTACCGAACCCTCCGGCGCCCTGGCCGTGGCCGGCATCAAGCGCTATGTGGCCCGCGAAGGCCTGCAGGGCCAGGCCCTGGTGGCGATCGACTCCGGCGCCAACGTCAACTTCGACCGCCTGCGCCATGTGGCCGAGCGCGCCGAGCTGGGCGAGCAGCGCGAGGCGATCGTCGCCGTGACCATCCCCGAGCGCCCCGGCAGCTTCCGCGCCTTCTGCAGGGCCCTGGGCAAGCGTCAGATCACCGAGTTCAACTACCGCTACTACCCGGGCAAGGAGGCGCGCCTGTTCGTCGGCGTGCAGACCCACCCCCAGCACGACCCACGGGAGCAGTTGCTGGCCAGCCTGGGCGAGCAGGGCTACCAGGTGCTCGACCTGACCGACAACGAACTGGCCAAGCTGCACGTGCGTCACACCGTCGGCGGCCACGCGGCGCCGGGGGCCGGCGAGCGGGTGCTGCGCTTCGAATTCCCCGAACGTCCAGGAGCGTTGCTGGGCTTCCTCGAGCGCCTGGGCAAGCGCTGGAACATCAGCCTGTTCCACTACCGCAACCATGGCGCGGCGCAGGCCCGGGTATTCGCCGGGCTGGAGGTGCCGGACGACGAACTGGCCGGGCTGTCACGGGCGCTGGACGAGATGGGCTACCCGTACTGGGACGAAACGGAGAACCCGGCGTACCGGCTGTTCATGGGGTAATCATGTCGGCACTGGCAATGCCGGTCATCACAGCATCAGGTAGACCGCGCTCGCCACCAGCAACCCCGCCAGCACCCGATTGAGCAGGCGCATCCGCCATGGCTCGGCCAGGTACTGGCGGATCACGCTGCCGGCCCAGGCCCAGCTGGCTACCGACAGGAAGCAGATCGGCCCGTAGATCCAGGTGAACAGCCACAGCAACTGCTGTTCGCCGCCGGTATAGGCGCCGATCCCGGCCACCGCCGCCAGCCAGGCCTTGGGGCTCAGCCACTGCATGGCCGCGCCGTGCCAGGCGCTGGGCGCTCGCGCGGTATCATCCGTGCCCAGCCCGCCGTCGTCGCTGGCCAGCTTCCAGGCCATGTACAGCAGAAACAGCACGCCACCCCCGTGCAGCAAGCGCCCCAGCAAAGGCCAGCGCAGCAACAGCTCATGCACGCCCAGCCCCACCAGCACCAGCAGTAGGCAGAAACCCAGGGTGGCGCCGGCTACATGCCCGATGCTGGCCCGCAGACCATGGCGCGCGCCGCTGCCGAGGGCGACGATATTGACCGGGCCGGGGGAGATGGAGGCGGCCAGGGCAAAGGCCGCCATGGACAAGGTCAGGCTCATCGAAGGTTTCCTTGAAGGGAAAGGTGTGGTCATCCTGGCCGAGCCCGTGACAGGTGTATTGAACAAAAATGCCCATCGGCACCTGTTACAGCTTTTGTAATAGTTTTGCGCTATCAGAGAAATCTGCTTCGATTGTAGGATCGACATCCCTATTTTCTATCAAGGTCTATATGAGCACCTTCGCGGAGCCCCCCAGTCCCTGGCCGTCCCGGCCTTCCTTCCTGCGTCCTCGTGACGCCGCCCTCGTGAGTACCTGCTAATGGAATGGCTAGCCGACCCCACGGCCTGGCTGGGCCTGTTGACGCTTATCGTCCTCGAGCTGGTGCTGGGTATCGACAACCTGGTGTTCATCGCCATCCTCGCCGACAAACTGCCGCCGCACCAGCGCGACCGCGCCCGGGTGATCGGCCTGTCGCTGGCGCTGATCATGCGCCTGGGCCTGTTGGCCAGCATCTCGTGGATGGTGACCCTTACCGCGCCGCTGATCGAAGTGTTCGGCAAGACCTTCTCCGGCCGTGACCTGATCATGCTGTTCGGTGGTGTGTTCCTGTTGTTCAAGGCCACCATGGAGTTGCACGAACGCCTCGAGGGCCATGTCGCCCAGAGCGGCGGCGTGACCCGTCACGCGGCGTTCTGGCCGATCGTCGCGCAGATCGTGGTGCTCGACGCGGTGTTCTCGCTGGACGCGGTGATCACCGCCGTGGGCATGGTCGAGCAGCTGTCGGTGATGATGATCGCGGTGATCTTCTCCATCGGCATCATGATCGTCGCCAGCAAGCCGCTGACCCGCTTCGTCAACGCCCATCCGACGGTGATCATGCTGTGCCTGGGCTTCCTGATGATGATCGGCTTCAGCCTCACCGCCGAAGGCCTGGGCTTCCATATACCCAAGGGCTACCTGTACGCGGCCATCGGCTTCTCGCTGCTGATCGAGCTGTTCAACCAGTTGGCCCGCGCCCGCCGCAAGCGCAGCCTGCATCAGCACCGGCCATTGCGTGAGCGCACGGCCCACGCGGTGCTGCGCCTGATGGGCGGGCGCCGGGTCGAGGCCGACGAGGTGGGCGAGGAGATCGCCGACCTGGTGGCTGGTGGCGACGAGCAGGTGGTGTTCGACCGCCGTGAGCGGGTGATGATCAGCGGTGTGCTCAACCTGGCCGAGCGGCCGATCCGCACGGTGATGACGGTGCGGGCCAAGGTCGATGCCATCGACCTGTCGCAGCCGGCCGAGGCGATCACCCAGATGCTGGTCAACTCGTCGTACTCGCGCCTGCCGCTGATCCGCGACGGGCGCATCGAGGAGCCGCTGGGCTACGTGCACAAGAAGGAGCTGCTCAAGGAACTGCTGGGCGGCAACCAGCCGGCGTTGGAACACCTGGCGCGGGCGCCGTTGAACCTGCTGGAGAGCTTCAGCATCCTCAACGCCCTGGAGCAGATGCGCGCCCAGTCCACCCACATCGCCTTCGTGGTCAACGAATTCGGCGACTTTACCGGGGTGCTGACCATGACCGACATCCTCGAGTCGATTGCCGGCGAGCTGCCGGACGCGAGCGAGGTGGAGGGGCCGGGCGTGGTCGAGGAGGCAGGCGGTTTCGTGGTCAGTGGCGCCCTGAACCTGGCCCAGGTCCAGGCGCGTACCGGCTTCGCCGCTCGCGCCACCGAGGACTATCAGACCCTGGCCGGCCTGGTGATGAGCCTGCTGGACCGCCTGCCGGTGGTGGGCGATCACCTGGCCTGGAACGGCTGGACCATGACCGTGGTGGCGGTGGAGGAGCGTCGGGTGCGCCAGGTGCGCCTTACACCGAACGCCGACGCTGACGCAGCAGGTGCTTGAAGCCTTCGAGCACCAGCACCAGCACGGCGGCCCAGATCGGCAGGTAGGTCAGCCACTGGTCGGGGCCGATGGTCTCGCCCAGCAGCAGGGCCACGCCCACCAGCAGCACCGGCTCGACGTAGCTGAGCAGGCCGAACAGGCTGAACGGCAACAGACGGCTGGCCAGCACGTAGGCGATCAGGGCGCAGGCGCTGATCGCCCCGAGCAGCGGGATCAGCCCGTACAGGCCCGGGTGCTCGGCGAGGTCCGCCGCCGACAGCGGGCCCTGGATCACGAAGTACAGGGCCCACGGCAGCAGCAGGCACATGTCGCACCATAGACCGCCCAGGTGGTCGGTGCGGCAGCGTCGTCTGAGGACGAAGTAGATCGGGTAGCCGATCATCACCAGCAGGGTTTCCCAGGCAAAGCTGCCGTGCTGGTACAGTTCGTGGCCAACCCCGAGCACGGCGAAGCTCACCGCGACCTTCTGCAGGCGCGACAGGCGTTCGCCATACACCAGCCGTCCGGTCAGCACCATGGCCAGCGGCAGCAGGAAGTAGCCCATCGACACTTCCAGGCTGCGCCCATGCAGGGGCGCCCAGAGGAACAGCCACAACTGCACGCCCATCAGCCACGAGGTGCCGACCATGCCGAGCAGCAGCAGCGGCGTGCGGCGCACCCGCCCGAGCAGCTCGCCGACCCGTTTCCAGTCCTTCGAGACCAGCATGAACAGTGTCAGGCAGGGCAGGGTCAGCAGGGTGCGCCAGCCGAAGATCTCCTCGCCGTCCAGGGGCTTGAGGAAGGAGGTATAGAAGTACATCACGGCGAACAGACAGGACGCCATGACCGACGAAAGAATGCCTTTTGACACGAATGCCTCGGAAAACGGGAAGTGAGCGGGCGGATCAGCCGCGCATGATCTCAGGGGCGTTGCCCGGCGGCAACTGCGGGCTGCCCGGCTGGGCGGCCAGGGCCAGCAGCAGTTCGCCGGCGGGCATCGGCCGGGCGAACAGGTAGCCCTGCTGGAAATCCACCCCGTGGCGTGCCAGGTAGTCGCGCTGCACCTCGGTCTCCACGCCTTCGGCGACGATGCCCAGGCCCAGTTTGGCCGAGAGCTCGATGATGGTGTCGAGGATGTGCTGGGACAGGGCGTCGCCGCCGATCATGGCGACGAAGCTCTGGTCGATCTTCAGGTAGTCGACCTGGAACTGGCGCAGATAATTGAGGCTGGACTGGCCGGTGCCGAAATCGTCCAGGGCGATCATCACGCCCATGCCGTGCAGCTTCTCGAACAGTTCCAGGGTTACCGGGGTCGGCTCGATCAGCTTGCGTTCGGTCAGCTCCAGAGTCAGCACTACGCGCCCGGGCGGGAAGTGCTGGAGGAAGGTCTGGCAGTCGTCGAGCAGGCTCAGGTCGCGGCAATGGTCGGCGGTGATGTTGATGCCGACATGAAAGCCGTCCTCTAACAGCGCCGCATGCGGAGCCAGGGTCTGGGCGGTGTGCAGCATCAGGGACCGGGTCATGGCGACGATTTGGCCGCTGTGCTCGGCGTAGGGGATGAACAGGTCCGGGCGCACCAGCCCTTCGCGGGGGTGCTGCCAGCGCATCAGCACCTCGACCCCGGCCCAGCGGTAGTCGCCCTTGCGCACCACCGGCTGGAAGTACGGCACGAACTCGTCGGCGTCCAGGGCCCGGTCCAGCTCGCCGCGCGATGAGCTGGCGCGGCGGATCTGCCAGCGACAGGCGGCGCCGGCCGCCACGCCCAGCAGCAACAACAGGCTCAGCAGGGCGGGGTAGCGCGAGCGCATCAACGCAGCCTGCTTGCCTTCCTCGTAGCCGGCATGCACATCGAACGGATAACGGGTGGAGGCATATTGGGTGGCGGCGGTGGCCGCGACCGGCGGCTCGCCGTCGTGAACCTGGCCATCGCTGCCCATCCAGTGATTGCCGACATGTACCTTCAACAGGTTGTCGGCGCCGATCAGGTGCAGCGCGGTGAGCAGGTGGCGACCATCCACGGTGGTGATCGCGCCCCGGTCGCCACGGCCTTCCTGGCTGACCCGGTAGACCAGCAGGGCCTGTCCCGGGGTGACCGAGTTGCCGTTCATCAGCCACAGTTGGCCATTGGTGTAGTCCCTGGCATCCACCGGCTCGTCGAAGTCGCCGAACAGCGAGGTGCAGTACAGCCGATTGTGATCGAACAGGTTGGTCGAGCGCACGAAGGCGTTGCGCGTCACCTCGATGCGCAGGGCCAGCTGCACCTGGTCGCAAGGCAGTCCGGCCTTGGGCAGCAGCTGGTGGGCGGCGGTGGACAGGCTGTCGAGGATCGCTTCGACATGCATGCCCACTTCACGGGCCGTGGCCTGGCTGCTGGCCTGCAGTTCCTGTTCAGTCTGCCAGCGCATCACCGCCAGCCCGCACAGCAGCGGCAGCACGCCGACGCCCCAGGGCAGCAGGGCGCGCCAGCTCCAGCGGGCGGGGCGTTTGGCGGTCAAGGGCATGCGCGGGCGAACCTTCTGCGAGGCGACGGGATGCTGCTGAGAATAGCCGTTTGTCGGAACAACCTGCGAACTAAAGCGCGACAAACAAATTTACGCACTGTAGAATCGGGTTACGAATACAACAATAAGGTTCTCCGCCTCCCGGGGAATCAAGCCCGCCGAGAATGGGTCCATATGACATACCATGGGTTCAAGCTGATCATTGGTGACTTCCTGGCCCGCAGCGTGCGCGGGATCCCCTGCTCACCACCACGCCATTTCCACATCCAAAGCCTGTAATAAACCGTTTTTCGCTTATAGATGAGGACACCCACATGGCAGATATCTTCGACAACCCGATGGGCCTGGAAGGCTTCGAATTCATCGAGCTCGCTTCGCCGACCCCTGGCGTGCTGGAGCCGGTATTCCAGATTCTCGGCTTCACCAAGGTGGCCAGCCACCGCTCCAAGGATGTGCACCTGTATCGCCAGGGCGGCATCAACCTGATCCTCAACAACGAGCCCAAGAGCATCGCCTCGTACTTCGCCGCCGAGCACGGCCCGTCGGTGTGCGGCATGGCCTTCCGCGTGCGTAACGCCCATGAAGCCTACGCCCGTGCCCTGGAACTGGGCGCCCAGCCGGTGGAAATCGAAACCGGCCCGATGGAACTGCGCCTGCCGGCGATCAAGGGTATCGGCGGCGCGCCGCTGTACCTGATCGACCGCTACGAGGAAGGCAGCTCGATCTACGACATCGATTTCAAGTTCATCGAAGGGGTAGACCGCAACCCGGTCGGCGCGGGTCTGAAAATCATCGACCACCTGACCCACAACGTCTATCGCGGGCGCATGTCCTATTGGGCCGGCTTCTACGAGAAGCTGTTCAACTTCCGCGAGATCCGCTACTTCGACATCAAGGGCGAGTACACCGGCCTGACCTCCAAGGCGATGACCGCACCGGACGGCATGATCCGCATTCCGCTGAATGAGGAATCGTCCAAGGGCTCGGGGCAGATCGAAGAGTTCCTGATGCAGTTCAACGGCGAAGGCATCCAGCACGTGGCCTTCCTCACCGACGACCTGCTCAAGACCTGGGACGCGCTCAAGGGCCTGGGCATGCGCTTCATGACCCCGCCGCCGCAGACCTACTACGAGATGCTCGAGGAGCGCCTGCCGGGGCACGGCGAGCCGGTCGACCAGCTGCAGGCTCGCGGTATCCTGCTTGATGGCGCCTCGGAAGCAAACGACAAGCGCTTGCTGTTGCAGATCTTCTCGGAAACCCTGCTGGGCCCGGTGTTCTTCGAGTTCATCCAGCGCAAGGGTGACGACGGCTTCGGTGAAGGCAACTTCAAGGCGCTGTTCGAGTCGATAGAGCGTGATCAGGTGCGTCGCGGCGTGTTGAGCGTCGAATAACGCGCTTCAGCTGCATGATCCATCGCGGGGCAAGCCCGATCCCACGCCAGACGGGTGTGGGAGCGGGCTTGCCCCGCGATGCTTTTGTGGCGGCTACCGGCTGCGCAAGTAGCGAATGACCGCCTCGGCCACGCCGGCGGTGGATGCAGGGTTCTGCCCGGTGATCAGGCTACCGTCCTCCACCACGAAGGGCGCCCAGGGATCGTCCGCCTTGCTGTACTCGCCGCCACGGGCACCTAGCTCGTTTTCGGTCAGGAACGGCACCACCTCGTCCAGTTCCGCCAGTTTCTCCTCGGTGTTGGAGAAGCCGGTCACCCTGCGCCCTTTGAGCAGCAGGCTGTTGTCGCTGAGCTTGATATTGAGCAGACCGACCACGCCATGGCACACCGCGGCGACCGCGCCGCCGCGCTCATGGATGCACCGCGCGAGCTCTTGCAGCGGCTGGTTGTCGGGGAAGTCCCACATCACGCCGTGCCCACCGGTGTAGTAGATCGCGCTGTACTGCTCGGCCTTGACCTGGCTGGGGCTCAGCGTGGTGCCCAGGCGGTTCATGAAGGTCCTGTCGTCGTACCACTGCCAGTCCAGCTCCGGCGCCATGCGCAGGCTGTGCGGGTCGATGGGCACGTAGCCGCCCGCCGGGCTGACATAGTCGACGGCAAAGCCTGCCTGCTGCACCTTGTCGATGAAGTGCACGGCCTCACCCAGCCACAGTCCTGTGGCGCGCGGGATGGTGGGGTACTTGGCGGTATTGGTCAGCACGACCAGGAGCTTCTTGTTCATGTGTGCATGCCCGTCGAATCCATGGGAAAACGGTTGGCCAGCAAGATCGAAAGCCCTATCAGCATAGTCCCCGCCACGCAATGCGCCACGCTGGCGGACGCTGTGCTAGGCTGCTGCAAAATCGATGCATTACCGGGGAGAAACCATGGACAAGGGCACTTCCACTTTCCTGCAGGCCGCCATCGACGAGGCTCGCAAGGGGCTCGAGGAGGGCGGCATCCCGATCGGCTCGGTGCTGGTGCACGACGGCAAGATCATCGGCCGCGGCCATAATCGCCGGGTGCAAAACGGCAGCGCCATCCTGCATGGCGAGATGGACGCCCTGGAAAATGCCGGTAGACAGCCTGCCCGCGTGTACCAAGAGTCCACTCTTTACACCACCTTGTCGCCTTGCGCCATGTGCAGCGGGGCTATCCTGCTATACGGCATCAAGCATGTGGTCATCGGCGAGAACACCACGTTCTTGGGAGAGGAAAAACTGCTCGGCAGTCGGGGTGTACGCCTGGACGTACACGACGATGAAGCCTGCAAGGCGCTGATGCGCCGGTTCATCGAGGAAAAACCCGAGCTGTGGGACGAAGATATTGGCCGCTGACTTGCTTGCCGGCGGGGGCGAGATCCAGGTCATTCACCTGGCGCCGCCTTCCTCCCCGCTGGCCACCATGGGCAAGCCCATCGCCGACTTCGACTGGTTCACGACCCCGCTGGGGCCGCTGACGTCCTGGCCGCCCGCCCTGCGTATCGCCGCCGACATGGTGCTGCTGTCACCGTTTCCCTGTGCGCTGGTCTGGGGCCCGGCGCTGACCGTGATTCACAACGAACCCTACCAGGCCCTGCTGGGCGGTGAGGGTGGCCATCAGGGGAGGTCCTTCGATGCACTCTGGGCGCAGAACTGGGAGGGCATGGGCGCGGCGGTGTTCAAGGTGCTGGAGGGGCAGGGTAGCCTGATCGAGGACGCGCCGTTGCCTGTCACTCGAGAGGGCTCCGCGGTGACGGCCTGGGTGACGGGTTGCTATTCACCTATCCGTAACGACCAGGGTGAGATTGCCGGCTTCCTGCATGCCCTGATCGAGACCACCGCCAGTATCGAGACCGGGCGTGAGTGGCGTGAACTGGCGCTGTCCTTCGAGGCGCGCCTGGAGCAGTACCTGAGCGATCCACAACATACCTGGCAGCTGTCGCCCGACGTGATGCTGATGCTCGATGCCAACCTGCACGTGCGCTCGTCGAATCCTGCCTGGCATCGCTTGCTGGGCTGGGGCGAGGAGTCGCATCTGCAGGTGACGTTGCCTGAACTGTTTCACCCCGCCGATCGCACCGAAGCCCAGCTTGCATTGAAGTCGCTGCTGCAGGGACAGGGCATGACGGCATTCGATGCTCGGGTCAGGCACAACGAAGGGCACTATTGCTGGTTCCGCTGGACCGGGGTTGCCGATCCGGCATTGCCCGCGCTGGTGGGACGGGACATCACCACTGACCGCCAGGCGGTCCAACGCCTGGCCGAGGCGGCGGTGCGGGACGGCCAGCGCATGGAGTCCGTGGTGAAGGTTGCGGGTGGCCTGGCGCATGAAATGAACAACGTGCTGTCCGGTGTGGGCAGTAGCCTCGAACTGCTCGAGCGGCGCCTGGCTCAGGGGCGGATGGAGCGTGTCGAGGAGTATGTGCAGATGGCCCGGGAATGTGCCCAGCGCGCCATTGGCCTGACCCAGAACCTGCTGGCGTTCGCCCGTAGTCAGCTGCTGTCGCCCAACCCACTGAATATCAATCGCCTGCTGCAGGAGATGGAGCCGATGTTGCGCCAGACCCTCGGCGCCGAAATGCACCTGGAGTGGCAACTGGATGTCGCGCCCTGGCTGTTGCAGGTCGACTCCGATCAGTTGCGCAACGCCCTCCTGCACCTTTGCAGCAATGCCCGGGATGCCTGTCTTGGCAAGGGCACCCTGACGATCAGAACCTCCAACGAGCGCTTGGCGTTGGCCAGCGAGGGGCCGGCCAGTTTACCGGCGGGCGATTACGTCACGTTGCAGATCGAGGACGATGGTCACGGCATGTCCCGGGATGATGTGGCGAGAGCCTTCGAGCCGTTCTTCACCACCAAGCCGTTGGGGCAGGGGGCGGGCCTGGGGCTGCCCATGGTGCATGGTTTCGTGCGCCAGTCGGGCGGGCAGGTGTGGATCGAATCGACCTTGGATCAAGGGACTCGGGTGGTGCTGATGTTCCCGCGCCATTCGGGTGTGCTGCCCGAGAGCGTCGCCCTGGAAGCGCTGCCGGTTCAGGCCCGGGGCGAGCGCCTGCTGTTGGTCGATGACGAAGTCAATCTGCGCGGCCTGATGAAAGAGGCGCTGGTCGAATGCGGCTTCGAGGTGTGCGATGTGGCCGATGCCAATGGCGCACTGAGTGAGTTCAGGCATCACGGTCCGTTCGACCTGGTGATCACTGATATCGGCTTGCCGGGAGGCTTCAGCGGGCGCCAGGTGGCCAAGGCGCTGCGGATGATGAAGCCGGAGCAGAAAATCCTGTTCATCACTGGTTTTACCAGCGACCCGGTCGAGCAGGTTTTGCTCGACGAACCGGGCACGGCGTTGATGTTCAAGCCGTTCTCGCTGCAGACGCTGGTCGTCAAGATCCAGCGTATGCTGCAAGCCTGAGGGCGGGTTTCAGAGCCCCTGCTGCAGGTAGGGGTCGTCCGGGTTCTGCCGTTCCAGTTCGGCCAGCAGGACCTGGACATTCTGCAGTTGGCCGGTTTCCTTCCAGTACTCGATCAGCAACACCCGCGCCCGGCGATTGGCGGGCTGGCGGTTGAGCACGGTCTCCAGCTGCTTCTGCGCGGCATCCACCTGTTCCAGCTGGTGCAGGGTGACGGCCAGGGTGTAGCGATAGTCGTTGTTCTCCGGCTCCAGCTCGACCGCCCGTGCCAGGGCGAGCAGGGCGTATTCCTGTTGCTCGTGGCGGGTCAGCCACAGCCCCAGTTCGTATTGCAGGAACGCCGAGTCCGGGCGCAGCGCCAGGGCCTTGGCCAGCACCTCGCGAGAGGCATCGTGCTGGCCTTGCTGTTCCAGCAGGCGCACCTGGGTGGCCAGGGCGTCCAGACCCTCGGGGGCCACGGCCAGGCTGCGCTGCAGGGCCCTGGCGGCGGCGTCGTAGGCTTGCTCGTGCATGTACAGCCGGGCCAGGTGCACCTGGGCCGCGGCGTCATCGGGCTGTTGCTCCAGGGTCTGCTCGTATTGCTCCAGGGCGTCCTGCAAGGGACCGAAGTACAGGCCGATGGCGTCGGGGTCGAGGCCGAGCAGGGCATCCACCGCGGCGAAGCGCACGCTTTGCTCGTCATCCTCGAGCAACGGGCCCAGCACCAGGCTGCGCTGGGCGGCCGGCAGCAGGCGGCGAATGCTGGCGATGGCGGCGCGGCGGACCAGCGGGTCGGCGTGTTCCAGATCCTGCCGGGCCAGCTTGAGCGCCTGTGGCGACGGGTAGTTGGGCAGTTCGGCGTACAGCGCGGCGCGGCGGATCGCTGGCAGGTCGTCGCGTTGCAACTGCTGGTAGAGCACCCGGGCGGCGCCCGGCAGGCCGTCGTGGGCCTGGCGCAGAGCCTTGGCATAGCTGTGTGGTGGCAGGCTGGGCGCCGCGGGCTGCTGGTCACGCCACAGGTAGCCGATCGCGATGGGCAGTACAAGTACAAGCAGCAGGGCGATCAGGAGAAGGTGGCGTCGTTGCATCTGGCGGTCCGTGGTGGCGGTACGGCAGAGCTTGGGGCAGGCGGGGGGTAATTGCAATGATCGGGCGGCGCTTGATCTCCCAGGCGGTGCCCCTCGCCGGTCGAACTCCCGTGGGTCTGGATTGTCCCCCCTTCCCATGTCAGCCCGTTCCCCTTCGATCCATTAGCGTTCCGAGCATTTCCGACTGGCTAAAGCAGGATGCTTACCAATGCTCTTCAACGAACTCATGGCAGCGCTCTCCACCCGTGCGATCCGACTCCAGCGCGAGGAGGCCGACCTGATCGTCGAAGGCGATGAAGACACCCTCGATGACGCCTTGTGGGACGCATTGGCGGCCCACAAGCCGGCGCTGCTGGAGATGCTCGACGGCCTGGATCACGGCTGGCTGAGCCCGGCGTTGCGCATCACCCCCGACATGCTGCCCCTGGCCGGCCTCGACCAGGCGGCCATCGACCGCATCGTCGCCACGGTGCCCGGCGGCGCGGCCAACCTGCAGGATATCTATCCGCTGGCGCCGCTGCAGGAGGGCATGCTTTACCATCACCTCACGGCGGCCGAGGGCGACCCCTACGTGCTGCAGGCGCAGCTGCGCTTCGCCAGCCCCGCGCGCCTGCAGGCGTTCGCCGAGGCGCTCGACTGGGTGATCCAGCGCCATGACATCCTGCGCACGGCGCTGGCCTGGGAATACCTCGACCAGCCGCTGCAGGTGGTGTGGCGCAAGGCGCCGCTGGTGTGCGAGGCCGTCGAGCCGAACGGCGACGGGGATGTGCTGGGCCAGCTGCGGGCGCGCTTCGACTCTCATCACTACCGCATGGACCTGGGCCAGGCGCCGCTGCTGCGCCTGGTGCATGCCCAGGCCCGCGACGGCGAGGTACTGGCCCTGTTGCTGTTCCACCACACCGTCATGGACCACACCGGGTTGGACATCGTGCGCCGCGAGATCCAGGCCTGCATGGCGGGTGAGGGCGAGCGGCTACCGGCCCCGGTGCCGTTCCGCGACCTGCTGGCCAGAAGCCGTCAGGCCCAGGACGAACAGGCTCACGAGGCCTTCTTCGGCGCCATGCTCGCCGACATCGACGAGCCGACCCTGGCCTTCGGTGTCCAGGAGGTGACCGGTCAGGCCATGGAGCAAGCGCGTCTGACCCTGGCGTCCAGCCTCAGTCAGCGCCTGCGGGCCCAGGCACGGCTGCTCGGCGTGAGCCCGGCGAGCATCATGCACCTGGGCTTGGCGCGCCTGTTGGGGGCACTGTCCGGGCGCGAGTCGGTGGTGTTCGGCAGCGTGCTGCTCGGGCGCATGGCCGCAGGCCAGGGGGGGGAACAGGCCCTGGGCATGTTCATCAATACCTTGCCGCTGCGCGTAGACCTGCGCGGGCAGGGTGCGCGTGAGGCGCTGTTGGTCACCCATCGGCAGCTGACGGCGTTGCTCGACCATGAACAGGCGCCCCTGGCCCTGGCCCAGCGCTGCAGCGGCGTGGTGGCGCCGACGCCGCTGTTCAACAGCATGCTCAACTACCGTCACAGCGCGGCGGGTGATGCCGACGCAGTGATCGCGGTGGCGCCCGGCATTGACGTGGTGGGGGCCGAGGAACGCACCAACTACCCCCTGAGCCTGGCCGTCGACGACCTCGGAGAGGACCTGCGCCTGACGGTCCAGACCCTCGCGGATTGGGGCGCCGAGCGCTTGTGCGGGCAGTTGCGGCACGTTTTTGAAGGACTGGTGGAGGCGCTCGAAGAGCAGCCCGAGCGACCATTGCTGGACCTGCCGGTGCTGACGCCAGAGGAACGCCTTCAGTTGCTGGTGGACTGCAATGCCACAGCGCTAGACCACGATCTGGAGGTAACGCTGCACGCCCTGTTCGAGCGTCAGGCGCAGTTGCGCCCCGAGGCGCTCGCGGTGGAGGTCGATGGCGAGCGACTGAGCTATCGCCAGCTCGACGAGCAGGCCAACCGCCTCGCCCATCACCTGATCGAGCTTGGGGTGAAGCCCGATGACCGGGTGGCGATCTGCATCGAGCGCGGCGTGTCGATGGTGGTCGGCCTGCTGGCCATCCTCAAGGCCGGCGGCGCCTACGTGCCGCTGGATCCGGGTTACCCGGCCGGGCGCATCCGTCATATGCTCGAAGACAGCGCGCCATTGGCGGTGCTGGTTCACGGTGCTACCCGCGAGGTGCCGGGCGAGGTGGCGGTACCGCGGATCGACCTCGACCAGCCGACCTGGGAAGCCTTGCCCGCTACCCGCCCATGGGTGGCCGGGCTCACCTCGCGGCACCTGGCCTATGTGATCTACACCTCTGGTTCCACTGGGACGCCCAAGGGGGTGATGGTCGAGCACCGCAGCGTGGTCAACCTGGTGCGCTGGGCCGCGGGGTTGTGCCCGACCAGCGCCGACGGCGCGTTGTTGCACAAGACGCCGATCAGTTTCGATGCTTCGGTGTGGGAGCTGTTCTGGCCGCTGTGCAGCGGGCTGCGCCTGGTGCTGGCGCGACCGGATGGCCAGCGCGACGCCGACTATGTGGCGCGGCGGATCATCGAACGGCAGGTCAGCGTGGTGCAGTTCGTGCCGGCGCTGCTGCAGCAATTTGTCGAGCAGGCGCGCAGTGCGCAGTGCACCAGCCTGACCGATATCGTCTGCGGTGGCGGTGAACTGACCGAGGCATTGGCGCGTCAGGTGCGCGAGCGCTTGCCGCAGGTGCGCCTGCACAACGTCTATGGTCCCACCGAAACCACGGTCGATTGCACCGTCTTCACCCTGGAACCGGGGCAACCTGTACCCCACGGCGCGCTGCCGATCGGCCGGCCGATCGACAACACCCGCCTGTACGTCCTGGACGATGCCGACCAGCCTCTGCCGTGGGGCGTGGCCGGGCACCTGCACATCGGTGGCGCGGGGGTGGCGCGTGGCTACCTGGGGCTGGCTGAGCAGCAGGCTGAACGCTTTATCGACAGTCCGTTCGTCAAGGGTGAGCGCCTGTACCGAAGCGGTGACCTGGTGCGCCAGCGCGCGAACGGGACCTTGGTGTTCCTTGGCCGCAACGACCATCAGGTCAAGCTGCGCGGCCTGCGAATCGAGCCGGGCGAGATCGAGGCCTGCCTGAACCGCGTGGCCGGTGTGCGCGAGGCGCTGGTCGTGCTGCATGAGCACCCGCACAGCGGCCCGCGCCTGGTGGCCTACCACACCGGCCAGGTCCAGGTCGCGCAAGACTTGCGCGGGCAACTGCTGGGTCAATTGCCCGAGTACATGGTGCCGGCGCTGTTCATCCACCTCGAGGCCATGCCGTTGACACCCAACGGCAAGGTCGACCGCAAGGCCCTGCCGGCGCCCGAGGCGCCGACGCGTCAGTACCAGGCGCCCGAGGGGCCGGTCGAGACGGCCCTGGCGGCGATCTGGACGGACCTGCTGGGCGTCGAGGCGGTGGGGCGTGAGGACAACTTCTTCGAACTGGGCGGCCACTCGCTGCTGGCGGTGCGCCTGATCGAGCGCATGCGCAAGGCCGGGCTGGATGCTGACGTGCGTGTGCTGTTTGCTCAGCCGACCCTGGCCGCGCTCGCGGCCTCGGTGGGCTCGGGGCGTGAAATCGAGGTGCCGGCCAACCTTGTCCCAAGCGATGCGACGCAGATCACGCCGGACATGCTCAGCCTGATCGACCTGGACCAGGCCAGCATCGATCGTATCGTCGCCAGCGTGCCGGGTGGCGCCGCCAACGTGCAGGAAATCTACCCGCTGGCGCCGTTGCAGCAGGGCATCCTCTATCACTACCTGAGTGCCGAACAGGGCGATCCGTACCTGATGCAGTCGGGGCTGGCCTTTGACAGCCTCGAGCGCCTGCGTGCCTGGACCGAGGCCCTGCAGCAGGTCATCGACCGCCACGACATCCTGCGCACCTCGGTGGTCTGGGAGGGGCTGGACGAGCCGGTGCAGGTCGTGTGGCGCCAGGCGCGCCTGGCGGTCAGCGAAGTCACCGGCCTGGGCGAGGACGCGGTGACGGAGCAACTTCAGGCCCGATTCGATGCCCGCCAGCAGCGCCTGGACCTGACCCGGGCGCCCTTGCTACGCCTTGTCTATGCCGAAGATCCTCGCCATGGCGAGTGGGTGGCCTTGTTGCAGTTCCACCACCTGACCCTCGACCACGCCGCCATGGCCGTGGTCGGTGAGGAAATGCAGGCGTTGCTGGAGGGGCGTGGCGCCACATTGCCGGCCGCGGTGCCTTATCGCAACTATGTCGCCCAGGTCTGCCTCGGTGACGAACAGGCCCGCCACGAAGCGTTCTTCCGCGCGCAACTGGGTGATGTCGACGAGCCGACCCTGCCGTATGGTCTGACCGATGTGCAGGGCGACGGTGGACGGGTCGAGCATGCCGTCCTGATGCTGCCACGCGCCCTGGCCCATGGCCTGCGTGAGCAGGCCCGGCACCGTGGCGTCAGCGCCGCCAGCCTGATGCACCTGGCTTGGGCCCGTGTAGTGGGCGTGCTGGCCGGGCGTCACGATGTGGTGTTCGGCACCGTGCTGATGGGCCGCCTGCAGGGCGGCGAGGGCGCCGACCGAGCGCTGGGCATGTTCATCAACACCCTGCCATTGCGGGTGGACACCGCGTTGCCGGTGGACCAGGCGCTGCGTTCCACCCATCAGCGCCTGTCGGCCCTGCTCGGCCATGAGCACGCGCCCCTGGCCCTGGCCCAGCGTTGCAGCGGGGTGGCGGCCTCGGCGCCGTTGTTCAGCGCCTTGCTCAACTACCGCCCCAGCACCCAAGGCTTCGTCCATGACGGCAAGGGCATCTGGGAGGGCGTGCGCCTGTTCGGTGGCAAGGAAAGCAGCAGCTACCCGCTGACCTTGAGCGTCGACGACCTCGGCGAGGACTTCGCCCTGAGCGTGTTGACCGCCGAGGGGGTGCCGGCGGCACAGGTCGGCGGCTGGATGGTCAATACCCTGGAGCAGCTGGTGCGGGCGCTGGAAAAGTCCCCCGGGCAGCTGCTGCAAGGTCTGCCGATGTTGGACGACGAGGCCTCGCGCCAGGTGTTGGTGAATTTCAACGCCACCGCCGTGGCCTATCCGCAAGGGCAGACCGTGCACGCGCTGGTCGAGGCCCAGGCGTCTGATGCATTGGCCGTTGTACAAGGTGAGCAGCGCCTGAACTACGGCGAACTCAATCAGCGCGCCAACCGTCTGGCTCATTACCTGATCGAGCGTGGCGTGGCCCTGGGCGACCGCGTGGCGTTGTGCCTGGAACGCGGCCCGCAACGGTTGGTGGCGATGCTGGCCGTGCTCAAGGCCGGCGCGGCGTATGTACCGGTCGACCCGGGCTACCCGGCGGAGCGCATTGCCTACCTGCTCGGTGACAGCGCGCCGGCGCTGGTGCTGGTCGAGTCGGTCACCGAAGCGTTGGTAGGGCATGTAGCCAAGGCTGTTCTGGATGATGATGCCTGGGCCGACCAGCCCGCCAGCAACCCAGTGGTTGCGGGGCTGGACCAGGATCAGCTGGCCTATGTGATCTACACCTCCGGCTCCACCGGCCAGCCCAAGGGTGTGATGGTCGAACACCGCACCCTGGCCAACCTGATCCACTGGCATTGCCAAACCTTCGGGCTGGGCGAGGGCAGCCACAGCTCCAGCGTCGCCGGCTTCGGCTTCGACGCCATGGCCTGGGAGGCCTGGCCGGCACTGTGCGCCGGGGCGGTGCTGCACCTGCCACCGGCCTCTATTGGCGGCGAGCATGTCGACGAACTGCTTGACTGGTGGCTGGAGCAGCCGCTGCAGGTCAGCTTCCTGCCGACGCCAGTCGCCGAGCAGGCGTTGCGCCGCGAACGCCAGCACCCGACCCTGCGCACGTTGCTGGTCGGCGGCGATCGCCTGCGCCAGTTCGACCGCGATCCGGGCTTTGCGCTGGTCAACAACTACGGCCCGACCGAGACCACCGTGGTGGCGACGTCGGGGCAACTGCAACCGGGCGGTGTGCTGCATATCGGCAAGCCGACTGCCAACACCCGTGTCTATGTACTGGACGAGCAGCGCCAGCCAGTGCCGGTGGGTGTGACCGGTGAGCTGTACATCGGTGGCGCGCAGGTCGCTCGGGGCTATCTCAACCGTCCTGAGTTGACTGCCGAGCGTTTCCTCGATGATCCGTTCAACGGCGGGCGGATGTACCGCACGGGTGACCTGGTGCGCTGGAACACCGACGGCATGCTGGACTACCAGGGCCGCAACGACGACCAGGTGAAGATCCGTGGCGTGCGGGTCGAGCTGGGTGAGATCGAAGCCGCGCTGAAGGCCCAACCGGGAATTACGGATGCGGTGGTGCTGGTGCGCAACGAACGTCTGCTGGCGTGGTTCACCGAAGCTGCCGTGGTCGATCTCGACGCCTTGCGCCAAGGGCTGCAAGCCAGCCTGCCGGGTCACTTGATACCGCAAGCGTTCACGCGCCTGGACGAGCTGCCGCTGACTCGTCACGGTAAGCTGGACCGCAAGGCCTTGCCGGAGCCGGCCATGCTTACCGGCCAGACCTACGCCATGCCGCAAGGCCCGGTGGAAACCACCATCGCCGCGATCTGGGCCGAGGTGCTGGGCGTTGCGCAGGTGGGTCGCCACGACAACTTCTTCGAACTGGGCGGTCACTCGCTACTGGCCGTGAGCCTCACCGCGCGCCTGCGCCAGGCCGGCCTGCAGGCCGACGTGCGCACGTTGTTCGGCCAGCCGACGGTGGCGGCGCTGGCGGCGACCCTGGGCCATGGCCGCCAGGTCGAGGTCCCGGCCAACCGAATCCCGGCCGGCTGCACCCAGATCACCCCGGACATGCTGTCGCTGGTTGATCTGGACCCGGCCGTTATCGAGCGCATCGTCGCCACGGTACCGGGCGGCGCGACCAACGTGCAGGATATCTACCCGCTGGCGCCGTTGCAGGAGGGGATCCTCTACCACCACCTCAGCTCGCCGGAGCACGACCCCTATGTGCTGCAAGCGCGCATGGTGTTCGATAGCCCGACACGCCTGGAGGCGTTCGCCGCAGCCTTGCGCCAGGCCATCAGCCGTCACGACGTGCTGCGTACCGCGGTGCTTTGGGAGGGCCTGGCGCAGCCGCTGCAGGTGGTCTGGCGCGAGGCCCCGCTGCTGGTCGCGCCGCTGGACGGGCAGGACCTGCAACGCCTCGACCTGGCCCGGGCGCCACTGATTCGACTGCTGTACCGCAATGATGCCGACAGCCAGCGCATCGAGGCGCTGCTGCAGTTCCACCATATTGTCCTCGACCACACCGCCCTGGAGATCATCGGCGCGGAGCTGTTGGGCTACCTGCAGGGCAGCGCGGCACCGCTGCAGCCCCCGGTGCCTTACCGCAACTACGTGGCCCAGGCGCGCCTGGGCGTCAGCCAGGCCGAGCATGAGGCGTTCTTCCGTGAGCTGTTGGGCGATATCGACGAGCCGACGCTGCCCTACGGCCTGAGCGATGTGCAGGGCGACGGCCAAGCCATCGAGGAGGCTCAACTGTGGCTGGACGAGACCCTGGCCGCGCGGCTGCGGCAACAGGCCCGGCAGTTGGGTACCAGCCCCGCCAGCCTTTTCCACCTGGCCTTCGCCCGTCTGTTGGCGGCCGTCAGTGGCACTGATCGAGTCGTGTTCGGCACTGTGCTGCTGGGCCGTCTGGAGGCTGGCGAAGGTGCCGAGCGTGCCCTGGGCATGTTCATCAATACCTTGCCGCTGCGCCTCGACCTGGCCGGCGTCGACCTGCACGACGCGGTGCACCAGACCCAGCAGCGCCTGAGCGCTTTGCTCGCCCACGAGCATGCCTCGCTGGCCCTGGCCCAGCGTTGCAGTGGCGTGCCGGCCCCGGCGCCGCTGTTCAGCGCCATGCTCAACTACCGTCATGGGCAGGCGGCGAGCGAAGACCGGTATCTGGAGTGGCAGGGCATCGAGTTCCTCGATGGCCAGGAGCGCAGCAACTACCCGCTGAGCCTGAGCGTGGACGACATGGGCGAAGGCTTCCGTCTGGTGGTGATGACCCCGGCGAACGTCGGCGCCCAGCGGGTCTGCGGGCAATTGCGGCATGTGCTGCAGGCCATGGTCGAAGGCCTTGAGGCACAACCACGGCTGGCGCTGCTGGAGGTGCCGGTATTGCCGACAGAGGAGCGTGAGCATCTGTTGCAGGCCTGTAACGCGACCGCCCAGGCCAACGACCTCGAACAGCCCATCCAGGCGGTGTTCGAACGGCAGGTGGCGCAGAATCCCGAGGCGATCGCCGTGCAGGCGGACGACGGTCAACTAAGCTATCGCCAGCTCAACGCCGAGGCCAACCGCCTGGCCCATCACCTGATCGCGCTGGGCGTGCGGCCCGACGACCGGGTGGCGGTCTGTGTCGAGCGTGGCCTGTCGCTGGTGGTCGGTCTGCTGGCGATCCTCAAGGCCGGAGGCGCCTATGTGCCGCTGGACCCGGACTACCCGGCCGAGCGTATCGGTCATATGCTCGCCGACAGCCAGCCGCGAGCGCTGCTGGTGCAACAAGGCACGCGGACGCTAATCGGCCAGGCAGCGGTGCCGCAGGTCGATCTCGATCAACCGTGCTGGGCCGAGCAACCGGACAGCGACCCACGGGTACCTGGGCTGAGCGGCGCGCACCTGGCCTATGTGATCTACACCTCCGGCTCCACCGGCTTGCCCAAGGGGGTGATGGTCGAGCACCGCAACCTGGCCAACCTGATGCATTGGAGCGCCCGCCAGTTCCCGGCCGGCGGCGCGGTGCTGCACAAGACCCCGGTGAGTTTCGACGCCTCGGTGTGGGAGTTGTTCTGGCCGCTGTGCAGTGGGCTGCGCCTGGTGCTGGCGCGCCCGGACGGCCAGCGCGACTCGCAGTACCTGGCAGGGCTGATCCGCCAGCGCCAGGTCAACGTGGTGCAGTTCGTGCCCGCATTGTTGCAGCAGTTCCTTGACCACGATGACAGTGCCGCCTGCGCCAGCCTCAGCGATATCGTCTGCGGTGGCGGCGAGCTGACCGAGGCCCTGGCCCGCCAGGTCCGCCAACGCCTCCCGCAGGTACGGTTGCACAACGTCTATGGGCCCACCGAAACCACGGTCGACTGCAGCGCCTGGACCCTGGAGCCCGGACAGCCGATTCCGCCTGGCGCGCTGCCGATTGGCCGCCCCATCGACAACACCCGCCTGTACGTCCTCGATGCCCACGACCAGCCGGTACCCTGGGGCGTCGCCGGCCAACTGCATATCGGTGGTGCCGGGGTGACGCGCGGCTACCTGGGGTTGCCGGAGCAACAGGCCGAGCGCTACATCGCCAGCCCGTTCGTCGAGGGTGATCGGCTGTACCGCAGCGGCGACCTGGTGCGCCAGGCCGCCGACGGCAGCTTGACGTTCCTTGGCCGCACCGACCATCAGATCAAGCTGCGCGGCCTGCGTATCGAGCCGGGCGAGATCGAGGCTTGCCTGAACCGCGTGGCTGGCGTGCGTGAGGCCCTGGTGCTGGTTCACCGCGGTGATCGCCTGATCGCCTACCACCGCGGTGAGCCGCAACCAGCCGACGCGCTGCGCCAGGCGTTGCTGGCGAAGCTGCCGGAGTACATGGTGCCGACGCTGTTCATCCACCTCGACAGCTGGCCGCTGACTCCCAACGGCAAGCTGGACCGCATGGCGCTGCCGCAGCCGGACCTGCCGGCGCGCCAATACGAGGCGCCCGAAGGCGAAACCGAGACGCTGCTGGCCGAGATCTGGTCGCAGCTGCTGGGCGTGGAGCGGGTAGGGCGGCACGACAACTTCTTCGAGCTGGGCGGCCACTCGCTGCTGGCCGTGACCCTGACCGCGCGCCTGCGCCAGGCCGGCCTGCAGGTGGACGTGCGCACCCTGTTCGGTCAACCAAGCGTGGCCGCGTTGGCGACCACCCTGGGCCTGGGCGGCGCGGTGGCGGTACCGGCCAACCGGATCCCGGCGGGCTGCACC
>NZ_JAZDCT010000041.1:0-56934 GCF_036324045.1 Pseudomonas carassii
CCCGCGCCCCCCGCCCCCCCCCCCGCGCGCCCCCCCCCCCCCCCCCCCCCCCGCTCCCACGAGCCTGCTCCCACAATGGGCCCCACACTCGCCTGAGGTTTCTCATGCCCGACCGTGCCCCGCTGGACCCCGTCACCGCCCGCTGGATCCCCTGGGTGGTGGCCATCGCCTTCTTCATGCAGTCGCTCGACGGCACCATCCTCAACACCGCGCTGCCAGCCATGGCCCGCTCCCTGGCCGAGGACCCGCTGCGCATGCAGGGGGTGATCATCGCCTACATGCTCACCGTGGCCCTGCTGATCCCGGCCTCGGGCTGGATCGCCGACCGTTTCGGCACCAAGCGCATCTTCTTCAGCGCCATCCTGCTGTTCAGCTTCGGTTCGCTGTTGTGCGCCATGGCCAACAGCCTCGGTTTCCTGATCCTGGCCCGGGTGATCCAGGGCCTGGGCGGCGCGCTGATGCTACCGGTCGGGCGCCTGGTGGTGCTGCGCGCCTACCCGCGCTCGGAACTGGTGCGGATCATGAGCTTCATCACCATCCCCGGCCTGCTCGGCCCGCTGCTGGGTCCGACCCTGGGTGGCTGGCTGGTGGAGATTCTCAGCTGGCACTGGATCTTCCTGATCAACCTGCCGGTGGGGGCACTGGGCTGCTACGCCGTGTGGAAGTTCATCCCCGACCTGCGCGGCGCCGAGCGCACCAGCTTCGATGGCCCGGGCTTCCTGCTGTTCGGCGCGGCGATGGTGCTGATCACCATCGCCATGGAGGGCCTGGGCGAACTGCACCTGCCGCACCTGCGGGTGATGCTGTTGCTGTTCGCCGGCATGGCCTGCCTGGCCGCCTACTGGCTGCGCGCCGGGCGTGATCCGGAGCCGCTGTTCTCGCCCTCGCTGTTCCGCGTACGGACCTTCGCCATCGGCATTCTCGGCAACCTGTTCGCCCGCCTGGGCAGCGGCGCCCTGCCCTTCCTGGTGCCGTTGCTGCTGCAGGTGGCGCTGGGCTATTCACCGGCCCAGGCCGGCATGAGCATGATCCCGCTGGCGGCGGCGGCGATGCTCGCCAAGTCCATCGCCCGGCCGCTGATCGAGCGCCTGGGCTACCGCATCGTGCTGACCGGCAACACCCTGCTGCTGGGCCTGCTGCTGGCCAGCCTGGGGCTGGTCGACGAGCAGACGCCCTATGCCGTGCTGCTGGTGCAACTGGCGCTGCTGGGGGCGGTCAACTCGATGCAGTTCACAGCGATGAACACGGTAACCCTGATCGACCTCGACGACGCCAGCGCCAGCAGCGGCAACAGCCTGCTGTCGGTGGTCGCGCAGCTGTCGCTGAGCCTGGGCGTGGCCTGCGCCGGCGCCTTGCTGGGCGGTTTCACCGCGGCCGGTAGCGGCGATGGCGTACAGAGCACCCTGGGCGCCTTCCAACTGACCTTCGTCACCATCGGTGTGATGGCCATGCTGGCGGCGGCGATCTTCCTGCAACTGGCGCCGACAGACGGAAGGCGCGCCCGTCGTCCGGAAGAGCACGTCGAGTCGTAGGGCGAATGGCCATGAGGCTGGTAGACTATGCGACATTTTTCGCTTCGCACCGCAGGCCCGCCTCGTGACCGTTGAAACCACCGCTTTTGCCACCCTACCGCTGTCCGCCGCCATGCTGGCCAACCTGGACGCCCTGGGCTACGCCTCGATGACCCCGATCCAGGCCCAGAGCCTGCCGGTCATCCTCAAAGGCCAGGACCTGATCGCCCAGGCCAAGACCGGTAGCGGCAAGACCGCCGCCTTCGGCATCGGCCTGCTCAACCCGATCAACCCGCGCTACTTCGGCTGCCAGGCCCTGGTGCTGTGCCCGACCCGCGAACTGGCCGACCAGGTGGCCAAGGAGCTGCGCCGCCTGGCCCGCGCCGAGGACAACATCAAGATCCTCACCCTGTGCGGCGGCGTCTCGCTCGGCCCGCAGATCGCCTCGCTGGAACACGGCGCGCACATCATCGTCGGCACCCCGGGACGCATCCAGCAACACCTGGACAAAGGCACCCTGGTGCTCGACGGTCTCAACACCCTGGTCCTGGACGAAGCCGACCGCATGCTCGACATGGGTTTCTTCGACGCCATCGCCAGCATCATCGGCAAGACCCCGTCGCGCCGCCAGACCCTGCTGTTCTCCGCCACCTACCCGGCCGGCATCGAGCAACTGGCCAAGGACTTCATGCGCCAGCCGCAGCAGGTCAAGGTCGAGGCGCTGCACAGCGACAGCCAGATCGAACAGCGCTTCATCGAGATCGACCCGCAGCAGCGCCTGGAAGCGGTGACCCGCGTGCTCGGCCACTACCGTCCGCAGTCCTGCGTGGCGTTCTGCTTCACCAAGCAGCAGTGCGAGGACCTGGTCACCCACCTGACCGCCAAGGGCATCGTCGCCCAGGCCCTGCACGGCGACCTGGAGCAGCGCGATCGCGACCAGGTGCTGACCATGTTCGCCAACCGCAGCAGCTCGGTGCTGGTGGCCACCGACGTCGCCGCCCGTGGCCTGGACATCGACGGCCTGGACCTGGTGATCAACGTCGAGCTGGCCCGTGACGCCGAGATCCACGTGCACCGCGTCGGCCGTACCGGCCGCGCCGGCGAGAAAGGCGTGGCGATCAGCCTGGTGGCCCCGGCCGAAGGCCACCGCGCCCAGGCCATCGAGGACCTGCAGAACAAGGCGCTGCGCTGGGAACAGCTGGACAACCTCAAGAGCAAGGGCGGCGAGCCGCTGCTGCCGACGATGACCACCCTGTGCATCGGCGCCGGACGCAAGGACAAGCTGCGCCCGGGGGATATCCTCGGCGCGCTGACTGGCGATGCCGGGTTGCCGGGCAAGCAGGTGGGCAAGATCGCCATCTTCGACTTCGTGGCGTTCGTCGCCGTGGAGCGGGCGGTGGCCAAGCAGGCCATGCAGCGACTGAACAGCGGCAAGATCAAGGGTCGCGCCCTGAAAGTCCGTATCGTCTGAAGACTTTTTGGGGCCGCTTTGCGGGCCCAGTTCTTGAAGAGGTAATTTCGTGCACTCCACCGACGTGATCATCCTCGGCGCCGGCGCCGCCGGCCTGATGTGCGCCCAGCTCAGCGCCCGCCGCGGGCGCCGGGTGCTGCTGCTCGACCACGCCAACAAGCCGGGCAAGAAGATCCTCATGTCCGGCGGCGGGCGCTGCAACTTCACCAACATGTACACCGAGCCCGCCAATTTCCTCTCGCACAACCCGCACTTCTGCAAGTCGGCGCTGGCCCGCTACACCCAGTGGGACTTCATCGAGCTGGTGTGCAAGCACGGCGTGCCGTACCACGAGAAGAAGCTCGGCCAGCTGTTCTGCGACAACAAGTCCAGCGACATCCTCGACATGCTCCTGGCCGAGTGCGACGAGGCCGGCGCCGAACTGCGCATGAACACCAGCATCGAGCGCATCGACAAGACCGAAGGCGGCTACACCCTGCAGACCAGCGCCGGCCCGTTCGCCTGCCAGTCGCTGGTGATCGCCACCGGCGGCCTGTCGATCCCGACCCTGGGCGCCACCGGCTTCGGCTACCAGGTCGCCCGCCAGTTCGGCCATGAGCTGCTGCCGACCCGCGCCGGCCTGGTGCCGCTCACCATCACCGAGCCCCAGCTCAAGGCACTGTGTACCGAGCTGTCGGGTACCTCGCTGGACTGCGTCGCCAGCTGCAATGGCACGAGCTTCCGCGAGAACCTGTTGTTCACCCACCGAGGCCTGAGCGGCCCGGCGATCCTGCAGATCTCGTCGTTCTGGGAAGCAGGCGACACGGTGGAGATCAACCTGCTGCCCGACCGAGACGCGCTGGAGTGGCTGCAAGGCCAGCAAGTCGAGCGCCCCAACAGCGAACTGAAGACGGTGCTGGGCGAGGTGTTCACCCGCAAGCTGGCCAACCTTCTGGCCGAGCAGTGGTTCGTTTCGAAACCGCTGAAGCAGTACACCCCGGCGGAATTGACCCAGATCGCCGAAAAACTGGCGGCCTGGCAGGTGGTACCCGCAGGCACCGAGGGCTATCGCACTGCGGAAGTCACCCTGGGTGGCGTGGATACCCGCGAGGTGTCGTCCAAGACCATGGAGTCGCTGAAAAGCCCCGGGCTGTACTTCATCGGCGAGGTGCTGGACGTGAGCGGGCACCTGGGCGGTTTCAACTTCCAGTGGGCCTGGGCTTCGGCCAACGCGGCGGCGCAGTTCGTGTAGAGTAGAATCCATTCAGCAGCACGGAACGCTTCTTGCTGGTCTGTGCTGGAGCGCCATTTTTTGGGGCTGCTGCGCAGCCCTATCGCGGCACAAGGCCGCTCCTACAGGAGATCGCGTCCCTCTGTAGGAGCGGCCTTGTGCCGCGATGGGCCGCAGAGCGACCCCGGGGATGTCAGATCAGAACGCCGGGATCACCGCGCCCTTGTACTTCTCGGTGATGAACTGCTTCACCTCAGGCGAATGCAGGGCCGCGGCCAGCTTCTTCATGGCATCGGCGTCCTTGTTGTCCGGACGGGCCACCAGGATGTTCACGTAAGGCGAATCGCTGCCTTCGATCACCAGGGCGTCCTTCTCCGGATTCAGCTTGGCTTCCAGCGCATAGTTGGTGTTGATCAGTGCCAGGTCGACCTGGGTCAGCACGCGCGGGATGGTGGCCGCTTCCAGCTCGCGGAATTTCAGCTTCTTGTCGTTGCCGGTGATGTCCTTCACGGTCGACAGGATGTTCTTGCTGTCCTTGAGCTTGATCAGGCCAGCCTTGTCCAGCAGCAGCAGGGCACGGCCGCCGTTGGTGGCGTCGTTGGGGATGACCACGGTGGCGCCGGATGGCAGTTCGTCGAGCTTCTTGTACTTGCTCGAGTAGGCGCCCAGCGGCTCCAGGTGCACGCCGGCAACGCTGACCAGCTGGGTGCCCTTGGCCTTGTTGAACTCATCCAGGTACGGCTGGTGCTGGAAGAAGTTGGCGTCCAGGCGCTTTTCCGCGACCTGCACGTTCGGCTGGATGTAATCGGTGAATTCCTTGACCTTCAGCTCCACACCCTCTTTGGCCAGCTGTGGCTGGAC
The DNA here is from genome assembly GCF_036324045.1 of Pseudomonas carassii. Taxonomy (NCBI): domain Bacteria; kingdom Pseudomonadati; phylum Pseudomonadota; class Gammaproteobacteria; order Pseudomonadales; family Pseudomonadaceae; genus Pseudomonas; species Pseudomonas carassii. The sequence goes on from NZ_JAZDCT010000041.1 coordinate 5,054, forward strand.
GAACTTGAGGATCTCGGCGTGTGGCACCGGGGTGGCGGCGACGGTCAGGGTCTCGGCGTGGGCCGAGAAGGCCGCGACGGCGGCGACAACAGCAAGCAGCTTCTTCATTGATCACTCCTTGTGAGGGCCGCGACGGCCCCCGAACGGGTCGGCCAGGCCGACCCCATTGGGGTTACTTACGGGAAAAATGCACGACCAGCTTGTCGCCGACGCTCTGCAGCACCTGCACCAGGATCAGCAGCAGGACCACGGTGACCACCATCACGTCGGTCTGGAAACGCTGGTAGCCGAAGCGGATGGCCAGGTCGCCCAGACCGCCCGCGCCCACCACGCCGGCCATGGCGGTGTACGAGACCAGGGTGATGGCGGTGACGGTGATCGCCGCGAAGATGCCCGGACGGGCCTCCGGCAGCAAGGCGTTGGTGATGATCTGGCGGGTGGTTGCGCCCATCGACTGGGTGGCTTCGATGATGCCGCGATCCACCTCGCGCAGGGCGGTTTCCACCAGGCGCGCGAAGAACGGCGTGGCCCCCACCACCAGCGGAGGAATGGCCCCCGCGACACCCAGCGAGGTGCCGGTGATCAGGACCGTGATCGGGATCATCACGATCAGCAGGATGATGAACGGCAGCGAGCGCAGGATGTTCACCACCAGCGACAGCAGCGCGTAGACGCCCTTCTGCTCGAACATCTGCCGCGGCCCGCAGAGGAACAGCAGCACGCCCAGCGGCAGGCCCAGCAGCACGGTGAAGAACAGCGAGCCGAACAGCATGATCATGGTGTCGATGCTGGCCAGCCAGATTTCGGCCCAGTCGACGTTGGCGAAGAAATTCAGGGCGTCCATCAACGCAGTACCTCCATATGTACGTCAGCTGCAGTGAAGCGGGCGAATGCCGCGTCCATGTCTCCGCCGATCAAGGCGAGGGTCAGCTGGCCATAGGGAATATCCTTGATGCGGTCGATGCGTCCGGCCAGGATGCTGTAGTCGACACCGGTTTCGCGGGCCACGGTGCCCAGCAGCGGCGCGTAGGTGGCGCAGCCCTGGAAGGTCAGGCGCACGATGCGGCCCGGCACATGGGCGAAGTCGTCGCGTTGCTCGTTCTCGTCGACCTGCTCGTCCTCCTGGACGAAGCGCCGGGTGGTGGCGTGCTGCGGGTGCAGGAACACGTCGGCCACCGGGCCTTGTTCGACGATCTGCCCGGCGTCCATCACCGCCACGCGGTCGCAGACCCGGCGGATCACGTCCATTTCGTGGGTGATCAGCACGATGGTCAGCTTCAGCTCGCGGTTGATCTCGGCCAGCAGTTGCAGCACCGAGGCGGTGGTCTGCGGGTCGAGGGCGCTGGTGGCCTCGTCGCACAGCAGGATCTTCGGGTTGGTGGACAGGGCGCGGGCGATGCCGACACGCTGCTTCTGCCCGCCCGACAGCTGCGCCGGGTACTTCTTCGCGTGCTCGGACAGGCCGACGCGGGCCAGCAGTTCGGTGACGCGCTTGTCGATCTCGCCACGCGACAGCTCGCCGGCCAGCACCAGTGGCAGGGCGACGTTGTCGGCGACGGTCTTGGACGCCAGCAGGTTGAAGTGCTGGAAGATCATCCCGACCTGCTGGCGGAAGCGGCGCAACTGGTTGGCGTCGAAGGCGGTGACGTCCTCGCCGTCGACCACGATCTTGCCGCCGGACGGCTCCTCGAGGCGGTTGATCAGACGCAGCATGGTGCTCTTGCCGGCACCGGAGTGGCCGATCAGGCCGAACACCTGGCCATCTTCGATGGTCAGGCTGGTCGGGTTCAGGGCCGGGATATCCCTACCGGCGACGCGGTAGGTCTTGTGGACATTTTGAAACTCGATCACTGAGCGAACCTTGTGGGGCGCATGGAATTTGGGTCAGCGGTTAGCCGGGGTCGCGCATTTTAGCCTTTTCCCCTGCCTGTTCTTAGCATTAATTTCGCAATGCTCCAATCCAATCGGCATATCGCGACGGTCGGCAATCCGATTGAACGCATCCGACGGCCTCCCAGTCATCTACTTGAACAAGCCGAGTACTGATGAGGAGAGCCGAAGATGCCCAGCAAGAAGCCCCAGGCGCCGCAGCCGAGCCCGGTCGCGGGCACCGATACCCCTGACAAGGCCAACACCAACGCCAAGTTGCAGAGCCTGGAAGCCTTTCGCAGCGACGCCAGCGGCCAGGCGCTGCGCACCAACCAGGGCGTGAGGATCGCCGACAACCAGAACAGCCTCAAGGCCGGCGCCCGTGGGCCTTCGCTGCTCGAAGACTTCATCATGCGCGAGAAGATCACCCACTTCGATCATGAGCGCATACCGGAGCGCATTGTCCATGCCCGGGGCTGTGGTGCCCACGGCTATTTCCAGAGCTACGGCTGCCATGGCGAACTGACCAAGGCCGGTTTCCTGCAGGATCCCGAGAAGATCACCCCGGTGTTCGTGCGTTTCTCCACCGTGCAGGGGCCACGTGGCTCGGGCGACACGGTGCGTGATGTGCGAGGTTTCGCGGTGAAGTTCTACACCGACGAGGGCAACTTCGACCTGGTCGGCAACAACATGCCGGTGTTCTTCATCCAGGACGCGATCAAGTTTCCCGACTTCGTCCACGCGGTGAAACCCGAGCCGCACAACGAGATGCCCACTGGCGGCTCGGCCCACGACACCTTCTGGGACTTCGTCTCGCTGGTGCCGGAGTCGGCGCACATGGTCATGTGGGCCATGTCCGACCGCGCCATCCCGCGCAGCCTGCGGATGATGGAAGGCTTTGGCGTGCATACCTTCCGCCTGGTCAACGCCGAGGGCGTGGGAAGCTTCGTCAAGTTCCACTGGAAGCCGCGCCAGGGCGTGCATTCGGTGCTGTGGGACGAGGCGCAGAAGCTGGCGGGCAAGGATACCGACTACCACCGCCGCGACCTGTGGGAGGCCATCGAGACCGGCCATTACCCGGAGTGGGAGCTGGGCGTGCAGATCGTCCCTGAGGCCGATGAGCACAAGTTCGACTTCGACCTGCTCGACCCGACCAAGCTCATCCCCGAAGAGCTGGTGCCGGTGACGCCGCTGGGCAGGATGGTGCTCGACCGCAACCCCGACAACTTCTTCGCCGAGGTCGAACAGATCGCCTTCTGCCCGGGGCATATCGTCCCGGGCATCGACTTCAGCAACGACCCGCTGCTGCAGGGCCGGCTGTTCTCCTACACCGATACCCAGATCAGCCGCCTGGGTGGGCCGAACTTCCATGAGATCCCGATCAACCGCCCTGTCGCGCCCAACCACAGCAGCCAGCGCGATGCCATGCACCGCATGACCCTCGACAAGGGCCGCGCCGCCTACGAGCCCAACTCCATCGATGGCGGCTGGCCGCAAGAGACGCCGCCCGCCGCGCGGGATGGCGGCTTCAAGAGCTATGGGGAGCGTATCGATGCCCACAAGATCCGCCAGCGCAGCGCGTCGTTCGGCGATCATTTTTCCCAGGCCCGGTTGTTCTTCCAGAGCATGAGCCCGACGGAGCAGCAGCACATCATCAAGGCCTACAGCTTCGAGCTGGGCAAGGTGGAGCGCGAGGCGATTCGCGCCCGGGAGGTGAACGAGATCCTCGCCAACATCGACCTCAAGCTGGCGGCGGCGGTGGCGACCAACCTCGGGTTGCCGGCGCCCAAGGCCGGCACGGTCAAGGTAAAAGGCAGCAAGCCCGCGCAGTCAAAGGCCTTGAGCCAGATGAACCATCCCGGTGCGATTGGCATCAGTGGGCGCAAGGTCGCCATTTTGGTGACCGATGGCGTGGAGGCTGGCAGCGTCGACAAGGTGGTGAAGGCGCTGGAGGCCAAGCGCGCACATCCCGTGCTGTTGGCGCCGACCTTGGCGCCGGTCAAGGCTGCCGATGGCACGCCACTGCCGGTGGATGCCTCCATGGAAGGCATGCCGTCGGTGATGTTCGATGGCGTGTGGGTGCCGGCGGGCAAGGTGTCGCTGGAGGCGCTGGAGAAAAGCGGCGTGGCCAGGCATTTCCTGCTGGAGGCCTATAAGCATCTCAAGCCGATTGGGGTAAGCAGTGAAGGCAAGCTGCTGCTGAACAAACTGGGGCTGAAGGAGGACGCGGGGCTGCTGCTGGGGGATGGGCAGAAGGCGTTCGATGGGTTCTTCAAGGCGCTAGAGGGGCATCGAGTGTGGGCGCGGGAGGCTGTTGCCGAGGCGATACCAGCGTAAGAATCAGCCCTTTCAGTGTCGATAATTGGTGCTCGGCTTGGAATTGCCGGGGTCGCTTTGCGACCCTTTCGCGACACAAGGCCGCTCCTACAGGAGTTATGCGATCCCTGTAGGAGCGGCCTTGTGTCGCGAAAGGGCTGCAAAGCAGCCCCGGCAATCTTGAATTGGAGCGGGCTTGCCCCGCGATTGTTCACTGCTGATGAGGGATCAAGACCACCTGCGCTGGCAGCGAGCGCTGGATCTCATGCTTCTGCTCAAGCGCGAAACCACTGTCGAGCTTGCGTACCCGCTTCTCCAGCAGGGTCTTGAGCCACGGCGCGTCCTGGGTGCGCGGCACCTGGAACACCACCTCGCACTGGTAGTTCACCACGTCGGCGGCGATGTCATCCAGCTGGCGACGCATCGCACGGCTGTCGGTGGTCTTCAACGCCACCACGGTGCTGGGCGCGGTTGGGTCGATGACCCGGGCCTTGGGCTTGGACTCGGCCGCCTTCAGCGCCGCCTCGGCCTTTTCCAGCTCGGCCTTGCGCGCCTGGGCCATGGCATCGCCGCCAGTCAGGGCCGGTGCCTGGGGCATCAGCGCCCGGGCGCGGGCCAGCGCGGTAGCGGCGGCATTCACATCGCCCTTTTGCAGGACGATGCGGCTGCGTTGCAGGTAGGCCTCGGCCAGCTGGCGCTGGTGCGGCTCGAGGCGCGCATCGCCCGGTGCCTGGGCCTGCAGCGCGGCCAGCTGGTCCTCGGCGGTGGCCAGTTCGTTGCTGGCGATGCTTTGTTCCAGCTGCTGCCAGGCATCCGGCTGGGCAGGCGCGACCGGCTGCTCGGCCGGCTTGCTGGAGCAGGCGGCCAGGAACAGGGAAAACGCGGCAACAAGCAGATAACGTGAGGCGAACGGCTTCATTCCTGCGACTCTCTATTTGCGCAAAAAGCGAGCAAGTCTACACCCAGGTGCGCACGCTCGAAAACTGGTCTTGTCAGACCTTCAAGCGATGAAAAGGTTGCAGGGCGCGTCAGCAGGCGCCCTGGAATCTCAGCGTTTCGGCAACGCCAGGCTCAGCAAGAATAGCACCGCCGCACAGACCACGATCGAAGGCCCGGCCGGGGTGTCCTTGAACCAGGACAGCGCCAGGCCGCCGCAGACCGCAGTAACCCCCAGCAGGCTGGCGCCCACGGCCATCTGTTCCGGCGAGCGGGCGTGACGCTGTGCCGCGGCGGCCGGGATGATCAGCAGCGAGGTGATCAGCAGCACGCCGACGATCTTCATCGCCACCGCGATCACCACGGCGATCAGCAGCATCAGCGCCAGGCGCAGGCCGGCCACCGGCAAGCCTTCGACCATCGCCAGCTCCTCATGCACGGTAACCGCCAGCAGCGGCCGCCAGAACATCGCCAGCAGTACCAGCACCAGCGCGCTGCCGCCGAGGATCCAGGCCAGGTCGGTGGTGCTGATCGCCAGCAGGTCGCCGAACAGGTAGGCCATCAGGTCGATGCGCACATCGTGCATGAAGCTCAGCACCACCAGGCCCAGCGACAGGGTGCTGGGGGCGAGGATGCCGAGCAGGGTGTCCGAGGCCAGTGGCTGGCGCTGTTGCAGGGTCACCAGCAGGATCGCCAGCAACAGGCAGCCGACGGTTACCGCCAGCGCCGGGCTGACGTCCAGGGCGAAGCCCAGCGCCACGCCAAGCAGCGCGGCGTGGGACAGGGTGTCGCCGAAGTAGGCCATGCGCCGCCAGACCACGAAGGAGCCCAGCGGACCGGCGACGAGCGCCAGCGACAGGCCGGCAAGCAGGGCGTAGAGAAGAAAATCAGCCATGCTTGCAGTGCTCTCCGTGGACATGGGCGCCGGGGGCGATCACCGAGCCGTGCAGGTCGTGGCTGTGATCGTGATGGTGGTGGTAGATGGCCAGGCTCGGCGCGTTCTGGCCGAACAGCTCGACGAAGGCCGGGTCGTTGCTGACCTGCTCCGGGTGGCCCGAGCAGCACACATGGCGGTTGAGGCAGACCACCTGGTCGGTGGCGCTCATCACCAGGTGCAGGTCGTGGGAGACCATCAGCACGCCGCAGCCATGGCGGTCGCGCAGGCGGGTGATCAGGTTGTACAGCTCGGTCTGGCCGACCACGTCGACGCCTTGCACCGGTTCGTCCAGCACCAGCAGTTCGGGTTCGCGCAGCAGGGCGCGGGCCAGCAGCACGCGCTGCATTTCGCCGCCGGAGATGGTCTGGATCGGGCTGTCGATCACCTGCTCGGCGCCGACTTCCTGCAGCGCCGCCAAGGCTGCCGCGCGGTCTACCCCGGGCACCAGGCGCAGGAAGCGTAGCACCGACAGCGGCAGCGTGGCGTCTACCTGGATCTTCTGCGGCATGTAGCCGATACGCAGTTTCGGCTTGCGCCACACCTTGCCTTGGTGCGGCTTGAGCAGGCCGAGCACGGCGCGCACCAGCGTGGTCTTGCCGGCGCCGTTGGGGCCGATCAAGGTGACGATCTGCCCGGGCGCGACGGCCAGGTCGATGCTGTCGAGCACCGCCTCGCCGCCGAAGCTGACGCCGACCTGCTCGAGGCGGATCAGGGCGTCGCTCATGCCTTGCCCCGGCAGTTGCCGCACAGGCCGACCACTTCGACCGTCTGCGTCTCTACGGCGAAGCCCACGGCCTTGGCGCTGCTGACGATGGCGTCGCTGATGCTGTTCTGCTCGAGCTCGATGGCCACATGGCAGGCGCGGCAGATCAGGAACTGGCCCTGGTGCGCATGCTCGGGGTGGCTGCAGCCGATGAAGGCGTTGAGCGAGGCGATGCGGTGCACCAGGCCATTCTCCAGCAGGAAGTCCAGCGCCCGATAGACGGTGGGCGGCGCGGCGCGGCGGCCGTCCTGCTCGCTGAGCACGGCGAGGATGTCGTAGGCGCCCAGCGGCTTGTGGCTTTGCCACACCAGCTCCAGCACGCGGCGGCGCAGGGCGGTCAGGCGCAGGCCCTGACGGTTGCACAGCGCGTCGGCCTCGGCCAGCGCACTGTGGACGCAGTGGGAATGATCGTGGGGACGGTGGGCCAGCGGCGTGATGGACATGGGCAGCGACGGTTCAGGATGGAGACGTTATTATGTTACCTGTTTCTGACGACCCGAGTATCCACCGTGTCCCGATTCCTTGCCCTCTTTGTCGCTTTCATCGCTTTTTCGGCCCACGCCGACGTGCGCGTGCTGACCAGCATCAAGCCTCTGCAGCAGATCGCCGCCGCCGTCCAGGACGGTGTCGGCAGCCCCGACGTGCTGCTGCCGCCGGGCGCCTCCCCACACAACTACGCGCTGCGCCCCTCCGACGTGCGCAAGGTTGCCGATGCCGACCTGTTGTACTGGATCGGCCCGGACATGGAAGGCTTCCTGCCCCGTGTGTTGAAGAGCCGCGCCAAGCCGACCGTGGCCGTGCAGTCGCTGTCAGGCCTGCAGCTGCGCCACTTCGGCGAGGACAGCCACTCCCACGACGAGGAAGACCACGACGATCACGACCATGACCACCGTCCGGGCAGCCTTGACGCGCACCTGTGGCTGTCGTCGGTGAATGCCCGGGTGATCGCGACGAAGATGGCCGGTGACCTGGCGGCAGCGGATCCGGCCAATGCGCCGCGCTACCAGGCCAACCTCAAGCTGTTCGTCGAGCGCATGGATGCCCTGGATGGACGGATCAAGCAGCGGGTGGCGGGGATCGCCGGCAAGCCGTACTTCGTGTTCCACGAGGCCTTCGACTACTTCGAGGCCGCCTATGGCCTGAAGCACGCCGGTGTGTTCAGCGTCGCCTCGGAAGTGCAGCCAGGCGCGCAGCACGTCGCCGCCATGCGCAAGCGCCTGCAGGCGGTGGGCAAGACCTGTGTGTTCAGCGAGCCGCCGCTGCGCCCGCGCCTGGCCGAGACGCTGACCGCTGGTTTGCCGGTGCGCCTGGCGGAGCTGGATGCGCTGGGGGGCAGCGATGCGGTGGATGCCAGGGGCTATGAGCGTTTGCTGGAGAAGCTGGGCAGCGACCTGACCGGTTGCCTGGAACAACTGTAGGAGTGGCCTTGCCGAGGCGTCGGACCGGCCGGAAAGGGCCGCATAGCGGCCCCGGCAATATCAGCTTGATGCGCAGATCTGGGGGGTGCTTCGCACCCCTTTCGCGGCGCAAGGCCGCTCCTACAGGTTGCGTTATCGCCCTTTAGAGCGCGAACGGCAGCTTCAGCGCCACCTGCTGGCGCTGCGCCAGACGCACTTCGAACTCGCTCGGGTCATGGATCATCACGTCCATCCCGGCGAATGCCTGCGCCGCGATCAGGCGCGACAGCCAGAAGCGCACGCAGGCCACCCGCAGCATCACCGGCCACAGCTCGGCCTCGGCGGCGGTGAACGGCCGCAGCGCCGCATAGGCGCCCAGCAGGGCCTGGGCGCGCGGCAGGTCGATACCGCCCTGCTCGTCCAGGCACCAGTCGTTCACGGTGATGGCGATGTCATACAGCATCGGCCCGGAGCAGGCGTTGTAGAAGTCGATCAGCCCGGTCAGGTGGGTGCCTTCGAACATCACGTTGTCGCGGAACAGGTCGGCGTGCAGGTTGGCCTTGGGCAGGGCGAGGATCTGCGCCTTGTGCGCGGTGATTTCCGCCAGTGCCGGCTGCAGCAGCCCGGCCTGTTCCAGATTCAGGCCCGGCAGCAACTCGGCGCCCGATTCCAGCATCCAGTCCAGGCCACGGTCGGTGCGGCGCTCGATGATGTGCTCGCGGGTGGCCAGGTGGATATGCGCCAACAGCTCGCCGACCTGGGCACAGTGCTGGTTGTTCGGCGCCTTGATGTGCTTGCCCGACAGCCGTGGCTGCAGCAGCGCCGGCTTGCCGCACAGCTCGCGCAGGCCGTTGCCGTCGCGGTCGCGCAGGGCGTAGGGCACCGGCATGTCGGCAGCGTGCAGCACGTCGAGCAGCTCGATGAAGAACGGCATGTCTTCAGCCGGCCCGCGCTCGATCAGTGTGAGGACGAACTCCCCCTTTTCCAGGCTGACGAAGAAATTGCTGTTCTCGGTACCGGCGGCGATGCCCTGGAAATCGAGCAGGCGACCCAGCTCGTACGGCGCCAGAAAGGTTTCCAGCTCAGGCCGGGACACAGGGGTGAAGACTGACATGTTGAAGAATTGCCCATGCGGGCACTTCCGCCGGAAGTGCCTGGTTGATAAGAACGATACGCGTTACTAGCTTACCACTCGAAGATCTTCCAGGACGGAATCAGCATGTCCGGCTGGTCGGAACGAATGAAATTGCCTTCGGAGCCATCGGCGCGTACCAGGAAATAAGGCTTGCCGCCTTTCGGCGTGACCTTGATCGCATACAGGAAGCCGTTTTGACGGTACTCCTGGATGGTCTTGTCGCCTTCCGTGCGAATGGTTACATCGGGATCGGCCGATGGGGCTTCGTCCGCCGCCAGGGTGACGACCGGCATGGTGGCCAGCAGACCGAGCAGTAACAGGCGAATGGGTGTGCGCATGATAACCTAGTCCTTTTGTCGTCATTGATCCGGCTATTCTAGCGCCGGACCCGTCGAAAAGGTTGATTCTCCTCATGAGCCTAGCGCCCCTCGTCCTGGTGGACGGTTCGTCCTACCTCTACCGCGCCTTTCACGCGCTGCCGCCGCTGACCACTTCCAAGGGCTTGCCCACTGGCGCGGTCAAGGGCGTGCTGAACATGCTCAAGAGCCTGCGCAAGCAGTACCCGGACAGCCTGTTCGCGGTGGTTTTCGACGCCAAGGGCGGGACCTTCCGCGACGCCATGTTCGCCGAGTACAAGGCTAACCGCCCGAGCATGCCTGACGATTTGCGGGTGCAGGTCGAGCCGCTGCACGCCAGCGTCCGCGCCCTCGGCTACCCGCTGCTGTGCGTCGAGGGCGTGGAGGCTGACGACGTTATCGGCACCTTGGCCCGCAGTGCCGCCGCTGCCGGCCGCCCGGTGATCATCTCGACCGGCGACAAGGACATGGCCCAGCTGGTGGACGGCCACGTCACCCTGGTCAACACCATGACCGGCAGCGTGCTGGACATCGCTGGCGTGCACGAGAAGTTCGGCGTAGGTCCCGAGCACATCATCGATTTTCTCGCCCTGATGGGTGACAAGGTCGACAACATCCCCGGCGTGCCGGGCGTTGGCGAGAAGACCGCGGTCGGCCTGCTGACCGGCATCGGCGGTGGCCTGCGCGACCTGTACGACAACCTCGACAAGGTGCCGGCCCTGGCCATCCGTGGCGCCAAGACCCTGCCGGCGAAGCTCGAGGAGCACCGCGACGCGGCTTTCCTGTCCTACGAGCTGGCGACCATCAAGTGCGATGTCGAGCTGGATGTCGAAGTGGAAGCCTTGGTCTGCGGCGAGCCGGACCGCGAGGCGCTGCTGGCGCTGTACACCGAGATGGAGTTCAAGAGCTGGGTGGCCGAAGTCCAGCGCAGCGCGCCCAAGGCCGGTGACAGCGTTGCTGCCGACATCGAGCCTGTGGCCGAGAAGGTCGAGCCGAAGTACGAGACCATCCTCGACCAGGCGCGTTTCGACGCCTGGCTGGAGAAGCTGCGCCAGGCGCCACTGTTCGCCTTCGACACCGAGACCACCGGCCTCGACGCGCAGCAGGCGCAACTGGTCGGCCTGTCGTTCGCCGTCGAGCCCCACGAGGCCGCCTACGTGCCGCTGGCCCACGATTACGAAGGCGCCCCCGCCCAGCTCGACCGTGACGCCGTGCTGCTGGCCCTCAAGCCCCTGCTGGAAGACCCGGCCAAGGGCAAGATCGGCCAGAACGCCAAGTACGACATCAACATCCTGGCCAACGGCAGCCCGGCCATCCTGATGCGCGGCGTGGCCTACGACACCATGCTCGAGTCCTATGTGCTCGACTCCACTGCCACCCGTCACGACATGGACAGCCTGGCGCAGAAGTACCTGGACCACACCACCATCGGTTTCGAGGACATCGCCGGCAAGGGCGCCAAGCAACTGACCTTCAACCAGATCCCCCTGGAGAAGGCCGGCCCCTACGCGGCCGAGGACGCCGACATCACCCTGCGCCTGCACCACGCGTTGCAGGCGCGCCTGGCCAAGACGCCGAGCGTGCTGCCGGTGCTGATGGACATCGAGATGCCGCTGGTGCCGGTGCTGGCGAAGATCGAGCGCCAGGGTGCGCTGGTCGACGCCGCGCTGCTCGGCGTGCAGAGCGGCGAGCTGGGGGCGAAGCTGGTCGAGCTGGAGCGTGAGGCATACGCCCTGGCCGGCGAGGAATTCAACCTGGGCTCGCCCAAGCAGCTGGGCGCGATCCTCTACGACAAGCTGGGCATGCCGGTGCTGAGCAAGACCGCCAAGGGCCAGCCGTCCACCGCCGAGGCGGTCCTGGATGACCTGGCCGAGCAAGGCTACCCGCTGCCCAAGGTGCTCATGCAGTACCGCAGCCTGAGCAAGCTCAAGAGCACCTACACCGACAAGCTGCCGGGGCAGATCAACCCGCGCACCGGGCGGATCCACACCTCCTACCAGCAGGCCGTGGCTGCCACCGGCCGGCTGTCGTCCAGCGACCCGAACCTGCAGAACATCCCGGTGCGCACCGCCGAAGGCCGGCGCATTCGCCAGGCTTTCGTCGCCAGCCCCGGTTATAGGCTGCTGGCGGCGGACTATTCGCAGATCGAGCTGCGCATCATGGCCCACCTGGCCAAGGACGAAGGCCTGCTGCATGCCTTCCGCAACGACCTGGACGTGCACCGCGCCACCGCCGCCGAAGTGTTCGGCGTGGCCCTGGCGGACGTCACCACTGACCAGCGCCGCAGCGCCAAGGCGATCAACTTCGGCCTGATCTACGGTATGAGCGCGTTCGGCCTGGCCAAGCAGATCGGCGTCGACCGCAAGCAGTCCCAGGACTACATCGACCGCTATTTCGCCCGTTATCCCGGCGTGCTGGCCTACATGGAGCGCACCCGCGCCCAGGCCGCCGAGCAGGGCTTCGTCGAGACCCTGTTCGGCCGTCGCCTGTACCTGCCGGATATCAACGCCAAGAACCCGGCCCTGCGCAAAGGCGCCGAGCGTACCGCGATCAACGCCCCGATGCAGGGCACTGCGGCGGACATCATCAAGCGCGCCATGGTGGCGGTGGACAACTGGCTGACCGACAGCAAGCTGGATGCGCGAGTGATCCTGCAGGTGCACGACGAACTGGTGCTCGAAGTGCGCGAGGACCTGGTCGAGCAGGTGAAAGATGAAATTCGTGGCTACATGAGCGGTGCCGCGGAACTCGATGTGCCGCTGCTGGTTGAAGTGGGCGTTGGCTCGAATTGGGACGAAGCTCACTAAACGCCGTGTGAAAGCTGTGTAGGATCTGCGGCGTAGTGTCGCGGATCCGGTGCTGGCCTCGGGCCTTAGATCGGGAGTTTCATGAAACTATCGCAAATAGTTTCGAGGGGCTCGGAACTAAACCGGTGAACCGCCACTCAGAGGTACTGAATGGCTGGTGAAGCCTTTCGATGCTCCTATGTTGTGTTAAGTGTTGGCAGATATCTGGACCCCGCCCTAGCGGTCCGGACTTGGACCCCGAACTTCCCCCTCCCCATACGAAGTCCGGGGTTTTTTTTGCCCGGAATTCAGGGTTCCACACAGCCCGTGTGTAGGAGCGGCCTTGCCGAGGCGTCGGACCGGCCGGAAAGGGGCGTGTAGCGGCCCCAGGATCTCGAGGCTGACTCAAGACTGCCGGGGCTGCTGTGCTGCCCTTTCGCGGCACAAGGCCGCTCCTACAAAGGCGGGTATCGCCTCACGCCACCGGCTTGTCTTCCAGCTCCATCCAGTCCGCCAGCACCCGGTAGGCCTCTTCCAGCCCCTGGCGCTTGGGCGCCGAAAACAGCTGGATGGTCGCCGCATCGCCCCAGCCCTTGCGGATTTCCGCCTGCACCTTGAGCAGGGTGTTCTTGCCGGCGCCATGGGTCAGCTTGTCGGCCTTGGTCAGCAGGATGTGCATGGGCATGCCGCTGGCCTTGGCCCAGTCGAGCATCATCTTGTCGAAGTCGGTCATCGGGTGGCGGGTGTCCATCATCAGGATCACCCCGCGCAGGCACTCGCGGCTGCCCAAGTAGGCTTCCAGGTGTTTCTGCCAGTGCTGCTTGAGCGGAATCGGCACTTTTGCATAACCGTAGCCCGGCAGGTCGACCAAACGCCGTTCATCGTCCAGACTGAAGAAATTCAGCAGCTGGGTGCGCCCGGGGGTCTTCGAGGTGCGCGCCAGGCTGGCGTGGGTCAGGGTGTTGAGGGCGCTGGATTTACCGGCGTTGGAACGGCCGGCGAAAGCCACCTCGTAACCCTGGTCTTCGGGGCATTGTTCGACCTTGGCGGCGCTGAGGGCGAATTTGGCTTTCTGGCAGAGGCCGAGGATGGGGTTCTTGACTTGCATGGGATTTCCGATGTGGGTGTTGCCCAGCGCTGGAGGCGTAGGACCAGGCCTGGCAAGCGGTGTCGTTTCCGTTTGGCTGGCGGAAGTATATAATGCCCCAGTTTTTGTGTGCTCATTCGCCCAGCGAAGGCAATTGAGCATGGGGTGTCGAACAATAGCTCGCGCAACAGAACGCAGCGCGGCCCCCAACCCTGTCAGGTCGTTTCGCATGGCGAAATGGCTGCTTGCTGTCGGTATGTTCCTGCCGTTTTTCAGCGCACAGGCTACACAGGATCCCGAGGCGTTGTACAACCGCACGTGCGCGGCCTGTCACGCCGGACAACTGCCCCAGGCACCCAAAAGCGGTGACCGGGCGGCCTGGGAGCCAAGGCTGGCGCGAGGCATGGAGCAACTGGTGGTGCATGTTACACAGGGTTTCAAGGCTATGCCGCCGCGTGGATTGTGCATGGACTGCAGTGCCGAGGACTACCGTTTGGTCATCCTTTGGATGAGCGGCAGTCCCGATACATAACATTTCACCCTTAGCCGTGTTGGATTAGCTGATGAACAAACTATTCGTGAGTCTGCTGTTGACCATGGGGGTCGCAGGTGCGGCAACTGCTGCGGGACCCATCAAAGGCGATGCTGCTGCCGGTCAGGCCAAAACAGCTGTCTGTGGGGCCTGCCACAACCCTGACGGCAACAGCCTGGCACCGAACTTCCCGAAACTCGCCGGCCAAGGTGAGCCCTACCTGAACAAGCAGCTGCATGACATCAAGGACGGCAAGCGTACCGTGCTGGAGATGACCGGCATGCTGGCCAACTTCAACGACCAGGACCTGGCCGATATCGCCGCCTATTTTGCCAGCCAGAAAGGCAGCGTGGGCGCCGCCGACCCGAAACTGGTCGAGCGTGGCCGTGCCCTGTTCAATGGCGGCAACCTCGAGAAAGGCATGCCCGCCTGCACCGGCTGCCACTCGCCCAACGGCGCGGGTATCGCCCTGGCGAAATTCCCGCACCTGAGCGGCCAGCACGCGCAGTACGTCAGCAAGCAGCTGACCGACTTCCGCGAAGGCAACCGCACCAACGACGGCGACGCCATGACCATGCGCACCATCGCCGGCAAGCTGAGCAACAAGGACATCGAAGCGCTGTCCAGCTACATTCAGGGCCTGCACTGACATACGCGTTAACACTCGGTTAATGCATCAGCGCTAAAGATGAAAAGGGCAGCCCAGGCTGCCCTTTTTTCTGTCCATAGCCGTTACACTACAGAACTCGAGCCCTTCCCGGCCTGTCCTACACGGGTCGCGTCGAGGCGACCAAAGACTGCTCAGGAGTAAAGCATGCGTAAACTGATTCTCAGCGCCGCGCTGGTCGCCGCCAGCGTATTCGGTATGGCCGCCGTGCAGGCCGCGGAGCCTGCCACCGCCGGCAAGGAATATATCGAGCTGAGCAACCCCGTTCAGGTATCGGTGCCTGGCAAGATCGAAGTCGTCGAGCTGTTCTGGTACGGCTGCCCGCACTGCTACCACTTCGAACCGGTCATCAACCCCTGGGCTGAAAAACTGCCGAAGGACGTCAACTTCAAACGCATCCCGGCCATGTTCGGCGGCCCATGGGATGCCCATGGCCAGATGTTCCTGACCCTCGAAGCCATGGGCGTGGAGCACAAGGTTCACGCCGCGGTATTCGACGCCATCCAGAATCAGCGCAAGCGCCTGACTGACCCGAACGACATGGCCGACTTCCTGGCCACCCAGGGCGTGGACAAGGACAAGTTCCTGGCCACCTTCAACTCCTTCGCCATCAAGGGCCAGGTCAACCAGGCCAAGGAACTGGCCAAGAAGTACGAAATCACCGGCGTTCCGAGCATGGTCGTCAACGGCAAGTATCGCTTCGACCTGGGCACTGCCGGTGGTCCGGAAGGCGTGCTGAACGTCGCCGACCAACTGATCGCCAAGGAGCGCGCCGCTAAGTAAGCGGCGACCGCCATGCGCTTGCGTGCCACGCGAGGCATTGGCCTGCCCCAGCCGCAGGTCAACGAGCATCACCTGCGGGCCACCGGCCTGCCGGAAGATGGTCGCCTGCGGCTGCTCAGCTTCAACATCCAGGTCGGCATCAGTACCGAGCGTTATCGGCACTATGTCACCCGCAGCTGGCAGCACCTGCTGCCGCACAACGGGCGCGCCGGCAACCTGCAGAAGATCGGCGACCTGCTCGGCGACTTCGACCTGGTGGCCCTGCAGGAGGCCGACGGCGGCAGCCTGCGCTCCGGCTTCGTCAACCAGGTGGAGCACCTGGCACAACTGGGCGCCTTCCCTTACTGGTACCAGCAGCTCAACCGCAACCTCGGGCGTTTCGCCCAGCACAGCAACGGCGTGCTCAGCCGCCTCAAGCCCCAGCATCTGGAAGACCACCCCCTGCCCGGCCCGTCCGGCCGCGGGGCGATTCTGGTGCGCTTTGGCGAAGGCGAGGATGCGCTGATCGTGGTGATGATGCACCTGGCCCTTGGCGCCAAGACCCGCGCCCGCCAGTTGGCCTACATCCGCGAGCTGATCGGTGGCTATCGCCACCAGATCCTCATGGGTGACATGAACACCCATGCCAACGACCTGATCGACCACTCGCCACTGCGCGATCTTGGCCTGATCGCGCCTCAGGTCGAGGCCACCTTCCCCAGCTGGCGCCCCCAGCGTTGCCTTGACCATATCCTGCTCAGCCCGAGCCTGACGCTCGAGCGTGTCGAGGTGCTGGCGCAGCCTATTTCCGACCACCTTCCGGTTGCCGTCGAGATCCGATTGCCTGATGCCCTGACTGTGGATACGCTGCCGGTCCTGAGTTAGTTCTGCCTGGGCGAATCCGGCACTCAAGTGTTGGGCTTTTCCGCCGAAATCCAGTGATTGCAGGACTAGATGCCATTACCCGTTGCGGATCCAGGCATGACCGAAGAAGCCGAGCGCTGGAAAGAAAAATACCTCAAGAGCATCGAGCAGCAGGAAAAGCTCGAGCGGCGCTGGGAAGCCCGCCTCGACCTGCTGCGTCGTGGCCTGGTGCGCAGCACCCTGGCGGCTGAAGGTAGCGACAAGATCGTTGACCAGTGCATGAAGGAAATGCGCGAGGTCATCCGCAGCGACAACATGGACGCCGGCCTCGCCGGGTTGATTCCACGCCTGGAAAAAGCCGTGCTCGACTCCGAGCAGCGTCGTGAGACCCGCATGAACCAGGTCAGCGAGGCGCTGACTGCACTGGTTACCCAACTGCAGACTCTGCCGTTGCCGGGCGAGGTGTCGCGGCCGCTGAAAAAGCTGGCGAAGAAGCTTGACGGTGGGGTCAGCCAGTCCCGCGAGCTGCCGCCCTTGCTGGGCGAGCTCAGCGGCTTGCAGGGGCGCGCCCTGAGCGCGGTGCAAAAGCCCGAGGATGAGGCCCGCCCTGGATTCCTGCAGCGCCTGTTCGGTGGCCGTGACGAGGCCGCGGGCGAGCTGGTGCCTGCGCCTGTGGCAGTCGCAGTACCTGTACCTGTGGCGCAGGAGGCTCCCGTCATCGCGCCTGAGGCGCAGCCCAGGGATGCCGACGAACTGCATGCCCTGGCACCTGTGCCGCCTGTCACGCCTGAGCCTGCGCAGGAGTACGCCGCGTCTTCCGCATTGCCCGAACCCGAGCCCGAAATTGAACTGCCCGGTCCTGCGTTGGTTGAAACCACGCCAGTGCTCGTTGTCGAACCGAAAGCCGAACCTCAAGCTGAGGCGGAGCCCGTTGACGTAGCGATTGCTGAGCCAGTGGCGCTTGTCGAGGACTTGCAACCCGTACCGGATGAGCTGGAACCTGCGGCAGATGAGGTTATCGGTGAAGATGGCCCTTATGCCCTCCCCGACGCGGTCGAGCCACCGTACAGCCAGGTCGCCGCGCATATCGAGCAGACCCTGATCGGCCTGCTCGATGACCTCAGCCTGCCAGAGCGCCACAAGGCCCAGGCCCTGGAGATGCGCGAGCGGGTTTCACGAGGGCTGAACTGGTACGAGTTGATTCCGGTCCTGGATGACCTGGCCGTGCTAATGCTGGCGATCACCGACAGTGGCCAGCATGAGTTCGAAGCCTACCTGCAACAGCTCAACGAGCGCTTGGAGACCTTTCAGAGCCATCTGCACGAAGCCAGCGCCGGCCACGCCGACAACAGTTCCGCCGCCCGCGAGCTGGACAGCCAGCTGCGCGAGCAGGTCGATGGCCTGCAAAGCAGCGTGCAGGGCGCCGCCGATGTCGACAGCCTCAAGCACATCCTGGAGAACCGTCTCGAGGGCCTGCTGGTGACCATGGACGATCACCAGCACGAGCGCGACCGTCGCGAGCACGAGCTGGCCAGCCGCCTGCAAGGCCTGGCCGAGCGCGTGGCGAGCATGGAGCAGGAGGCCCTCGGTTACCGCGAGCACCTGGAGGAGCAGCGCCAGAAAGCCATGATCGATCCGCTTACCGGCCTGCCCAACCGTGCGGCCTGGAGCGAGCAGGTCGAGCGCGAGGTGCTCGACTGGCAGGAAAACGGCGGCCACCTGGCCATGGCCATCCTCGACCTCGACCATTTCAAGCGCATCAACGACGGTTATGGCCATCTGGCCGGCGACAAGGTGCTGAAGATCGTGGCCGACCAGCTGCGCAAGCGCCTACGCGGGCGCGACTTCATCGCCCGTTTCGGTGGCGAGGAATTCGTCCTGCTGCTGCCGCAAACCTCGCCGCCCGCGGCGGCGCAGGTGGCCGAGACACTGCGGTCGGCCATCGAGGCCTGCCCGTTCCACTTCAAGGGCGAGCGGGTGGTCATCACCACTTCCATTGGCATCAGCGCCTTCCGCTCCGGTGAGCGCGGCGACCAGGTGCTCAAGCGCGCGGACGAGGCGTTGTACCGGGCCAAGGACAATGGCCGTAACCGCGTCGAACAGGCATAAATAAGTACTGCTTCTCTGACTCCCGGACCGTTGAGACTACGGGTGAGCGCTGACTGTTCAGCGCCTCGCCAACAGACCGACGACAGGAGTTCGAAGAATGAAAGTGACCCGATTGATCATGCCGCTGCTGCTGGGGCTGGTTTTCCAGACAAGTGCAATGGCCAAGGATCAGTTCTTTACCGCGCATGTGGGTGCCGATGGCACGGTGCTGCGTCAGTGGCCACAGTGGATCAGTGAAGTCGAGCGCCAGGCGCAGGCCAATTACTTCACCCAGTACAAGCTCATGTTCAATCCACGTATCGTCCAACAAGACCCAGGCTACTGCTCGGTGTCGCCAATCGATGCCAGCAGCCATGATCGGCAGATGCATGGTCAGGCCAAGGTGATTGGTAATCCGCAGGTCTCGCATGCCACGGTCATGACGCAACTGGTGGACATGAAAGGCGCCAGTGGCGACAACTCACTGGAGTTTCTGGTCATGTGCATTCGCTGAGCGGATGCAACGCGCTCTGACGCCAAGCGGTCAGCACGTTATACTATAGCGCTGTTGCCGCTTACCTGATGACGTATTCCCGCAATGAAAAGACTCTTCACTGCCCTGCTCCTGCTGGCCCTGGCAGGTTGTTCCAGTGGCCTGCGCATCGACCGCAGCCATCCCTCGGCCAACCAGGACAGCCGTATCCAGTTCGTCGTGCTGCATTACACCAACGCCTCGCTGGAGCGTTCCCTCGCCCTGCTGACCCATGGCGAAGTCAGCAGTCACTACCTGATCGGTGACGGCCCGGCCACGGTCTATCAGCTGGTGGACGAGAACCGCCGCGCCTGGCACGCCGGGGACAGCCAGTGGCAGGGGCGCACCTGGCTCAATTCCAGCTCCATCGGCATCGAGATCGTCAACGAGGGGTATACCGATACGCCGACCGGGCGGGTCTGGCACCCGTACAGCGAAGCGCAGGTGCAGGCGCTGATCGCGCTGCTCAAGGACATCGTCAAGCGCAACAACATCGACCCGCGCCACATCATCGGCCACAGCGACATCGCGCCGTTGCGCAAGCTCGACCCCGGCCCGCTGTTCCCCTGGAAGCGCCTGGCCGACGCCGGCCTGGGCATCTGGCCGGATGCCGCCTCGGTGGCACGCCAGCGGGCCTATTTCGAGGTCAATCCGCCGAGCGTCACCTGGTACCAGCAGCAGCTGGCGCGCTTTGGCTACGCCATCGACCAGACCGGCGAGCTGGATGTGGCCACCCGCCATGTGATCGCCGCCTTCCAGATGCGCTTCCGCCCGCAGCGCTTCGATGGTGTGCCTGATGCCCAGACCGCGGCGATGTTGCAGGTGCTCAACCGCAAGCAGTGAGGTTGCGTAGCTTGGTCCTGTAGGAGCGGCCTTGTGTCGCGAAAGGGCCGCAGCGCGGCCCCAGGATCTCGAGTCTGACTGCAGATTGCCGGGGCTGCTGCGCAGCCCTTTCGCGACACAAGGCCGCTCCTACAGGGAGTGCGAGCCGATCCTGACAATTCACACGCCCAGCGGCCACGCCAAGCTCCGATTCAGTTGCTATACCTTTGGTATTCAACTGGATGCCACGCATGTTTGACCTCCTCGCTTCGGTGCGTCAATTTTTCCACCGACCCTGGCTGTTGGCCGCGCTCGCGGCGCTGGCCAGTGCCGTGCTGTTGCTGGCGATCAGCGTCAACGTGGCCTTGCAGCAGATGAAGCAGAGCGAAAGCGCGCAGATGAACGCCCAGGGCGAGCGTTTCCTGGAGCGCCTGGAGCAGGTCTTCGGTCAGTTGCGCGAGGGCGTGGACCAGCTTCAGGCGCAACCCCTACGCGGCTGCGACCCGCAGATGCTGGCGCAACTGCAGCAGGTGGCGCTGAAGTCGCGGTTCATCTACGAGGCGTCCTATGTGGAAGGCACGCTGGCCTGTTCGAACCGTGGCGGCGAGCGGACTATCGAACCCTTGCGCAGCCCTGATATCCAGGGCCCGACCTACAGCTACTGGCTCAACACCACTACCGAGCCCAACGAGAACCTCGCGGCGCTGATGCTGGGTCGGGGCCGCTTCGTGGTGTCGACCTCCCGTGGCCACCTCACGGACGTGGTCGACCTGCCCCCGGGCGGCAGCCTGCTGGTGGTGCTGGACCGGGGCACGCGGGCCATCCCGGTGCTGGGGCCGGCGCAAGCTTGGCCACCGATCGCCGATTGGCCGCCGCCGCAGGGCAAGTCGCTGATCGAACTGCCCGACCGCCTGGTCTATCGCATGTCCACCAAGTCGCCGGACTACCAGCTGGTGCTGATCGCTCCCCGTGCCAGCCTGCCCCTGAAGCTCAACGGCCTGCTCTGGTTGCTGTTCCCCGGCAGCCTGGTGCTGGCGGCGTGCATCGGCTGGCTGGTGCTGCAACTGATCCTGCAGCGCCGCTCGATGAGCTCGGAGCTGCAGCAAGCCTTGCGCCGGGGCGAACTGCAGGTGCTGTACCAGCCGATCTTCGAGCTGGACAGCCGCCGTTGTGTCGGGGCCGAGGCGCTGGTGCGCTGGCGCCGCCCGGACGGCAGCCTGACCAGCCCGGACCTGTTCATTCCCCTGGCGGAGAACACCGGGCAGATTCGCCAGATCACCGACTTCGTCCTGCAGCGGGTGCTCGAGCAGCTGGGGCAATTGCTGCGGGCCAATCGCCAGCTGTACATCTCGGTGAACCTGGCGGCCTGCGATGTCATGGCGCCGCGTATCGGCCGGGTGGCGGCGCGGCTGCTGGCCCATCATCGGGTGGCGCCCAGGCAGATCGCCTTCGAGGTGACCGAACGCGGGCTGATCGACGTGGTGGTGGCGCGGGACAACCTGCAGGCCTTGCGCGCCGTGGGTCACCAGGTGTTGATCGATGACTTCGGCACCGGCTACTGCAGCCTGGCCTATTTGCAGACGTTGCCGGTGGACTGCCTGAAGATCGACAAGTCGTTCATAGACGCCCTCGGCCATGACGCCGCCAGCAGCGGCGTGGCGCCGCACATCATCCGCATGGCCCATGACCTGCACCTGCGGGTGATCGCCGAGGGCATCGAGTCAGAGGACCAGGCGGAGCTGCTCAACAGCGAGGGGGTCAACTATGGGCAGGGCTGGTTGTTCGCCCATCCGTTGAACGCGCGCCAGTTTGCCGAGCTGATTACCCGGGGGCGGCGGGTGGCTGGGCGGCGGATCGATGATGAGCCTTGAGGCTGGGTTGCCTGGGCCGGCCTCATTGCGGGGCAAGTCGCATCGGCGCACTGCCGCTTCCACCAAGAAACGATGTCAGACCGGTAAAGCCATGTAGAACTGCGTACCTTGCCCGGGTCGCGAGAACACCCCCATCCGCCCGCCATGCAGCTGGACGATCTCTTTGCACAGCGCCAGGCCCAGGCCGGCCCCGCCCTTCTTGCGCCCGACCTGCACGAACGGCTCGAAGATCCGCCCTTGCTGGCCATAGGCGATGCCTTCGCCGTTGTCCTCGACGCTGATGATCACCCGTTCGGCGTGGCGCCGTGCGTGCAGGCGGATGCGTCCGCCGCTGCCGGTGTGGCGGATGGCGTTGTGCAGCAGATTGTCGAGCACCCGATCGAGTTGCGCGACGTCGGCCTGGATGCGTGGCAACGGCGGTTCCAGCTCGCGTATCAGCTCGATCTGCTTGCCTGAGGCCTGTTCGGCAAAGCGTGCCTGGGCCCGCTCGAACAGTTCGTCGAGGGCACAGGGGGCCAGTTCCAGCTTCTGCAGGCCGCTTTGATAGCGGGAGAAGTTGAGCAGGTCATTGATCAGCTGGGTGAGGCGCTGCATCTCCTCGGCGATGGTCTCGAGCAGGTCGTTCTCGCGCGCTTCTGGCGGGAAGCTGACCCGCTCGCGCAGCAGGCCGAACGCCATGTGCATGCCGGTGACCGGCGTGCGCAACTCGTGGGAGGCGCGCAGCACGAATTCGCTGCGCACCCGCTCGAAAGCGCGCTGCTCGGTGACGTCGTGCAGCACCATCACCGCGCCGAGGATCGGCCCCTCGGGGTGGCTGACCGGGGTCAGGCTGTAGGTCAGCAGGCGGGTTTCCTCATCCACCTCCAGGCTCAGGTCGTCTGGCGGCCTGTCCAGGCTGCCGCCGCGCAGCACCTGGCGCAGCTGCTTTTCCAGCTCAGGGCGCTGCAGGGCCTCGGCCAGGCTTGCGCCGAGCCGGCTCGGGTCCCAGCCGAGCTGGCGCTGGGCCACCGGGTTGAGGTGTTCCAGGCGGCCCTGGCGATCGATGATCAGCAGGCCGTCATCGATGCTGTCGAGCACCGCCTGCAAGCGTTGCTGGCCGGCCTGTAGCTCGTCGATGTTGGTGGCCTGGTGCTTGCGCAGGGCATCGGCCATCAGGCCGAAGCGGCGGGTCAGCTGGTTGAGCTCGGTGGCCTGGGTCACCGGCAGGGTGACGTCGAAATTGCCCTGGCCGACCTGGTCGGCGGCCTTGGCCAGCGCCTCGATCGGCTGGCCGAAGCGGCGGGCGATGTTGTGCGCGGTAATGAAACCGAGTACCAGCACGGTGAGGCCCATCAGCCCCAGCAGGCCGCTGATCAGCAGGGCGCGGTCGCGTGACTTCTCCTCGCTGCGGGCGATGTGATCCAAGGCTTGGCGGTGGGAGTCCAGCAGGTCGGCGCGGACCTGGTTGAAGGCGGCGCCGAGGGGTTGATCCACGCCCATGCTGCGGGCGGGCGCCGGGCTCTGCCGGTAGGCCTGGACGAACGCCTGGTAGTTGCTGGCAGCCTTGCTGAAACCGGTGCGCTCGCCACCTTGTTCCAACCCTTGTTTGAGCAGCGCCTGGAACTGTTCCTGCAAGGTCACCAGGCTGGCCGGGGCGGTGTCCTCGTCGAGGATCAGGTTCAGTTGCTCACCCAGGTTCTGCCGCAGCTTCAGGCCCAGCTCCAGGGTGTGGGTGGTGTCCTGCACCACGCGCTGCTGCAGGGCTGCCATCTGCAGCACACTGAACAGCCCCAGCATCAGGCCCAGCAGCGCTACCGTGACCAACGCCGAAATGCTGAGAAATAGCCGCGTGCGCAGCTTCATCGGCCATTTCATAGGTTGTACTGCTTGCGCTTGCGGTACAGGGTGGAGGCGTCAATGCCCAGGGTCTTGGCCGCCTGGTCGAGGGTGTCGCTGGCGGCCAGCACCGCGCCGATATGGGCGCGTTCCAGTTCATCCAGGCTCAGCGCCGCGCCGACCCTGGGCGCGTTGCTGGCGGGTTGCTCGGCCATGCCCAGGTGGGTGATCTCCACCCGCTCCTGCGGGCAGATGATGCTCGCCCGTTCGATCACGTTGCGCAGTTCGCGGATATTGCCCGGCCAGCGGTAGTTGAGCAGCGCGGCTCGGGCTTCGTCGCTGAAGCCGCGGGCCGGGCGCGAGTACTCCTTGACGAAGCGGGCCAGGAAGCGGTCGGCCAGGGTCAGGATGTCCTCGCTGCGCTCGCGCAGCGGCGGCAGGTGCAGGGTGATGACGTTCAAGCGGTACAGCAGGTCTTCACGGAAGCGGTTCTCGCGGACCATTTCGTCGAGGTTGAGGTTGGTGGCCGCGAGGATCCGCACGTCCGCCCGGCGGGTGACTGGGTCGCCGACCCGCTCGTACTCCTTGTCCTGGATGAAACGCAGCAGTTTTGGCTGCAAAGTCAGCGGAAAATCGCCGATCTCGTCGAGAAACAGCGTGCCGCCATCGGCCTGGCTGACCCGCCCCAGGGTGCTTTCGCTGGCGCCGGTGAAGGCACCGCGGGTATGGCCGAACAGCTCGCTCTCCATCAGCTCGGCATTCAGCGAGGGGCAGTTGATGGTCACGCAGGCCTTGCGCGCCCGCTTGCTCCAGCCATGGATGGCACGGGCCAGCTCGCCCTTGCCGGTACCCGACTCGCCGAGGATGAGGATGTTGGCGTCGGTGGTCGCCACCTGGCGCGCGGTTTCCAGCACCGCCATCATCGCCGGGCTATGGGAGTCAAGGCCGTCCTTGGGTTTGCGCACCTCGCCTTCGAGGGCCTCCAGGCGCGCCGACAGTTGCCGCACCTCCAGCTGCTTGGCGGTGGCCAGGCGCAGCTGGTCGGGGCTGCAGGGCTTGACCAGGTAGTCGGCGGCGCCGGCCTGGATAGCATCCACCGCGGTGTCGATGGCCGAATGGGCGGTGACGATCACCACCCGCATCCACGGTGCCTGGATACGCATCTGCGCCAGCACGTCCAGGCCATTGTCCTCGCCCAGGCGCAGGTCGAGGAAACACAGGTCGAACACCTGGCGCTGCAACAGGGCCTCGGCCTGGGCGGCGCTGTTGGCGGTGGCCACGCTGTAGCCCTCGTCCTCGAGGCAATAGCGGAATGTGCGCAGGATGGCGGACTCGTCGTCCACCAGCAGAATGCGGCCTTGGTTGTCCTGGGCTGATTCCATTTCCTGCGCTCCTTTGGGATTGATCTCAATTAGTGTCGGAAAAATCGGGCAAGTTGCATGGTCGATTCTGATTGATTCCGCTCCATGCATGCTAGCTGCATGCCCTAATGATGGCTAAGTGTCTGATAAATATGAAGTTGATCGCTGGCAATTGGCTGCTATTCCGATCCCAGGGGCTGGATTCGAGGCATCGCTATCGCCTGGCCGAGGGCTGGGTCGTGCAAAACGCACGACCCGATTGCGGGGCATCGTGCAGGATACGTCCCCCGGCAAGATGGGGGTATTTCATATCTATCTGATTTAAAAGGATTTATTCAGTTTGAGAAGGCTGGCATGCAGGCTGCAATGACCTTTGCAGAATGGATAACAAGCACAGCAGGAGGAGCCGGCATGAATCGCCCCCAAGACAATCGTACGCAGAGCGTTGTAGTCCCCCTGCACCAGCTGTTGTTCCTCGGCATGGCCCTGCTGCTCACCCTGGCGGCAGGCCTCTTCTACCACAGCTGGCAGACCGCCCGGCTGGCCGAGCAGGTGGCGGTGCAGACCGCGCTGTTGACGCAAATGCGGGCAACCCATGCCACCACCCTGGTCAAGGCCGCCGAGCCGCTGCCCAGTGCCGACAATGCGCCTGCTGTGCTCGAGCGCGTCCAGCCCGAGGAGCGTTGGGTGTTCTGACGCCATCGACCGATTTCGCACAAGAAAAGGAGAAACATCATGCTTAGTTGGGCAATCACCTTCCTGATCATCGCCATCATCGCCGCGGTTCTGGGCTTTGGCGGCATCGCTGGCGCCGCGACCGGTATCGCGAAGATCCTGTTCATTGTCTTCCTGGTGCTGTTCGTCGCCTCCTTCTTCTTCGGCCGCGGCAGAGGTTGATGACCATGAGCAGGATGCTCCCCAAGGCCTTTGTCGTCGCGCTGCTGCTGGGCAGCGGCGCGACGGCGCTGGCGGCCAATGACGGCCAGGTTCGGGCCAACCAGTTGCTCGGCTCGGATCCCGAGTACCGGGAAACCTGGCAAAAGACCATCAAGCACGAAGAGCGCCTGCCCGAGTGGGTGATCAACCTGAGCGGCAGTTCGGCGCAGCAGATGTCGGCAGTGACCGAGGACGGTGACCAGTACCTGGTCGGACCGTTGTGCGAGTCCGAAGGCAACTGCACCTACAAGCGCCTGATCGTGGCCTTCAGTTGGGACAAGGAGGACGCCTACGGCATGCTCGTGGAAGTGCCCGAAGGCCTGCCCGCCGACAAGTCGCCCACCCGCCATGCCGACTACCGTTGGCTGGGCAAGCCGGACGATGGCATGAAGGCCTTGCTGCAGGAGCAGCTCAAGCGTGACCCGAACTGGTACTGACCAGCGATCGCGCACTAGATAGAAGCTGAACCTTTTTATCTTTCAGGCTTCTATGATGCGCCGCCCCGAGGAGGGGCGGCGCATGACCAGGGGGCCGGGCCGCTCTGACTGTTGCAGGGTCGCAGTGGCCTAGGGGTACAGGGAGTGCCTCCGTCATGGGCCGGGTCAGGAGAGGGTGGCATCGGAAGTTGCAGGTCGGTTGGGTCCGAACAGGACGATGTGACCGATCTGGCTTCCGAAGCGCCTGTAAGACTCATTCCTTTAATACGAGCGACTTTTTACTTCAGACACATTTTGTCGCTACCGTATATCGAAATTTTTTTAGCTGTCCGACAGGTCAGCTCGCGTGGCATTTCAGCCATTCGGATTGTCGAACACGCCACTTCACACCTTTCTGTCCAACCGTCAAATCGGCCTAAAAATGGCACTTTGGTCTTGTTCGGAAATCCGAACGTTGAAAATCAAGGGCTTGGCGATGCCCGATTTTGGCTTCTGGTCTCATGCCGATTCGGCATAGGGTAGTCGTTTCCGGCATTAGACTGCCCCTCCCCACGTCGCAATAGTTGCCGCCTTTTTCCTCGGCCCGAGCGCCAGCAATGTTCGCTCGCGGTGTCCTTACAGTGGGACGCCGGACTGACCAGGTGCAACCGGAATGGCTTTAAGCCGCTCTGGAATACGCCTTTTCGGCCGGTGCCCGTGACCACTACAACAAAGGGTAATGACATGAAGAAGGCAAAACTGAGCCTCGCCTGGCAGATCGTGATTGGTCTGTTGCTGGGCGTTGCAGTCGGCGCGCTGCTGAATCATTTCAGTGCAGAAAAGGCATGGTGGATCAGCAACGTCCTCCAGCCGGCCGGCGACATCTTCATTCGCCTGATCAAGATGATCGTCGTCCCGATCGTGATTTCGTCGCTGATCGTGGGCATCGCCGGGGTTGGCGACGCGAAGAAACTGGGCAGCATCGGCCTGAAGACCATCATCTACTTCGAGGTGGTGACCACCATCGCCATCGTCGTCGGCCTGGTCCTGGCCAACGTGTTCCACCCGGGCGCCGGCATCGACATGAGCACCCTGGGCACCGTCGACATCTCCAAGTACCAGGCCACCGCGGCCGAGGTGCAGCATGAGCACGCGTTCATCGAGACCCTGCTCAACCTGATCCCGTCGAACATCTTCGCGGCGCTGATGCGTGGCGAGATGCTGCCGATCATCTTCTTCTCGGTGATGTTCGGCATGGGCCTGTCGAGCCTCAACGCCGACCTGCGCGAGCCGCTGGTACGTACCTTCCAGGGCGTGTCGGAGACCATGTTCAAGGTCACCCACATGATCATGAACTACGCCCCGATCGGCGTGTTCGCCCTGATCGCCGCCACCGTCGCCAACTTCGGCTTCGCTTCCCTGCTGCCGCTGGCCAAGCTGGTGCTGCTGGTGTACTTCGCCATCGCCTTCTTCGCCTTCATGGTGCTGGGCCTGGTGGCGCGCGTGTTCGGCTTCTCGATCATCAAGATCATGCGCATCATGAAGGACGAGCTGATCCTCGCCTACTCCACCTCCAGCTCCGAGACCGTGCTGCCGCGCGTGATCGAGAAGATGGAGAAGTACGGCGCGCCGAAGTCGATCTGCTCGTTCGTGGTACCGACCGGCTACTCGTTCAACCTCGACGGTTCGACCCTGTACCAGAGCATCGCGGCGATCTTCATCGCCCAGCTGTACGGCATCGACCTGTCCTGGAGCCAGCAACTGCTGCTGGTACTGACCCTGATGGTCACCTCCAAGGGTATCGCCGGCGTGCCGGGCGTGTCCTTCGTGGTACTGCTGGCCACCCTGGGCAGCGTGGGCATTCCGCTGGAAGGCCTGGCCTTCATCGCCGGTGTCGACCGCATCATGGACATGGCCCGTACCGCGCTGAACGTGGTGGGCAACGCCCTGGCCGCAGTGGTCATCGCCAAGTGGCAGGGCATGTACGACGCCGAGAAAGGCGCGGCGTACTACCAGTCGCTGGTGCTGGAAAAAGGCAAGAAAGAGGCTGTGGTGGCGGGCAAGACCGTCAACCAGTAAGCCACTGAGCTGAGCGAAGAGCCCCGACTTGTCGGGGCTTTTTGCATTCTTGCATTCGCATAGGGACCTGTAGGAGCGGCCCCAGCTATTTCTGCCTTGGCGCTGAGATCCTGGGGCCGCTACGCGCCCCATCGCGACACAAGGCCGCTCCTACAGGTGCGCGGCCTCCAGCCAGGCACCGGCATGCGCTATCATTCGGGCATTTTTCACGGGGGAACACACGGATGCTCAACGGCCTCTGGCTCGGCTTTTTCCTGGTGGCGGCCATCTCCGCCCTGGCCCAATGGCTGGTGGGCGGCAACGCCGGCATCTTCGCCGCGATGGTCGAGAGCATCTTCGCCATGGCCAAGCTGTCGGTGGAGGTCATGGTCCTGCTGTTCGGTACCCTGACCCTGTGGCTGGGCTTCCTCAAGATCGCCGAGAAGGCCGGCATCGTCGAATGGCTGGCCAAGGTCCTCGGCCCGCTGTTCGCCCGGCTGATGCCGGAAGTGCCGCCCGGCCACCCTGCCCTGGGCCTGATCACCATGAACTTCGCCGCTAACGGCCTGGGCCTGGACAACGCCGCCACGCCCATCGGCCTGAAGGCCATGCGCTCGCTGCAGGAGCTCAATCCCAGCAGCACCACGGCAAGCAACGCGCAGATCCTGTTCCTGGTGCTCAACGCCTCGTCGCTGACCCTGCTGCCGGTGACCATCTTCATGTACCGCGCCCAGCAAGGCGCGCCCGATCCGACCATGGTGTTCCTGCCGATCCTGCTGGCCACCAGCTGTTCGACCCTGGTCGGCCTGCTGTCGGTGGCGGTGATGCAGCGCCTGCGCCTGTGGGACCCGGTGGTGCTCGCCTACCTGATCCCCGGCGCCCTGCTGCTGGGCGGTTTCATGGCCTTCCTCGGCACGCTGTCGGCGGCCGCGTTGGCCAGCCTGTCGTCGATCCTCGGCAACCTGACGCTGTTCGGCGTGATCATGCTGTTCCTGGTGATCGGCGCGTTACGAAGGGTTCAGGTATACGAGGCCTTCGTCGAGGGCGCCAAAGAGGGCTTCGACGTGGCCAAGAGCCTGTTGCCCTACCTGGTTGCGATGCTGGTCGCAGTTGGCGTGCTGCGCGCCTCGGGCGCCCTGGAGCTGGCCCTGGACGGCATTCGCCACGCGGTGACCTGGATGGGCCTGGACACCCGCTTCGTCGAGGGCCTGCCCACCGCGCTGGTCAAGCCGTTCTCCGGCAGCGCGGCGCGGGCCATGCTGATCGAGACCATGCAGACCCAAGGCGTGGACAGCTTCCCGGCGCTGGTGGCGGCGACCATCCAGGGCAGCACCGAGACCACCTTCTACGTGCTGGCGGTGTACTTCGGCGCGGTGGGCATCCAGCGCGTGCGCCACGCCGTCGGCTGCGCCCTGCTGGCCGAGCTGGCCGGGGTGATCGCGGCGATTTTCGTCTGCTACTGGTTCTTCGCCTGAGCCTGGCTGACGGTCCAGTCGATCACCTGGCGCGCCAGCTGATCGCTGGCCGCGCCGAAACCGGCGACCACCGCCGGCACCTGCTGTTCGCCCAGCGCCTGGCGCACCTCGAAGCGTTTACTCGCGAGGATGCGCTGACTGCGGCCCTGCACCAGCCGCGCGTCGTAGCGGATCACCACCTCCACCGCCCCGCCCGGGCGGTATTCGCTCTGGAAGGCCTGTAGCTCGCCGCCCAGCTCGTAGTCAGCCTGCAGGTTGCTGTCATCGGCGCTCAGGCGCTGCACCCGGCCATCGCGCTGGAAACCGTCGAGCAGACGGTTGCGCACCAGCATCGGCGTCGGGTCGCTCCAACGTGCGCCCTTGTAGCTGCTGATCACGTCACCCTGGGGGATCACCGCAATGCGCGGTCCGGCCAGGGCTTCGCTGGCCAGCGGCTTGTTCAGGCGCAGCGACCAGTCCAGCGGCGCGGCGGCGCGGGCCGACTGGTTCACCGGCAGGCGGTAGATATCCACAGGCTCGCTCTGCGGCAGGATCGAACAGGCCGAAACCAGGCTCAGCGTGGCGGCGGCGAAGGCCAGGCGCAGCGACGGGATCATGGCTGGAACTCCTTGTTGTTGTCGCGGCCCAGCAGGTAGCCGCTGGGGTCGGCTTCCAGACGCCGGGAGATGCCCTTGAGCGAGTTGAGGGTCTCACGCAGTTCGCGGATCGCCGGGGCGATCTGGTTCAGGCCCTGGGCACCGTCGTCCAGGGACTGGCGGTTGTCCTGCAGCAGGTTGTTGATGGTGGCGGTGCTTTCGGCCAGCGACTGCATGGCCTGCTCGGCGCTGCCGATGGCCTGCTTGCCCTGGGTGCCGAGCAGGCCGTTGGCGTTGCGCATCAGCGCCTGGGTCTCGGCCAGGGTGGCGTTGGCCTGCTTGCCGACCTGGGCCAGTTGCTCGATGGCATCGGCGATGCCGCCCTTCTGGCTGGCGAAGGCGCCGGTGGTCTGCTCCAGGTTGGCCAGGGTGTTGCTCAGGCGCTCGATGTTGCTTTCGGAGAACATCAGGTTGGCGTTGTGCAGC
This sequence comes from Pseudomonas carassii, assembly GCF_036324045.1. Taxonomy (NCBI): domain Bacteria; kingdom Pseudomonadati; phylum Pseudomonadota; class Gammaproteobacteria; order Pseudomonadales; family Pseudomonadaceae; genus Pseudomonas; species Pseudomonas carassii. The sequence continues at coordinate 35,896 of NZ_JAZDCT010000041.1, forward strand.
AGCAGGTTGATGTTGGTCACCAGGTCGCTGCTGTCGTTGAGCAGGCGCGAGATCGGCGAGGGCGAGGCGACGATCACCGGCAGCTTGCCGTCCTTGCCCTTGAGTTCGGGGCTCTGCGGGGTGCCGCCGCTAAGCTGGATGAACGCGTTGCCGGTCACCCCGGCCAGGGTCAGCTTGGCCTGGGTGTCTTCCTTGACCGGCGTGTCGCCGTTCAGGCGCACCCGTGCCAGCACCCGGCGCGGGTCCTTCGGGTCCAGGCGCAGGCTGCTGACGTCTCCGACCTTGATGCCGTTGTATTGCACCGGGCTGCCGCGGGACAGGCCGGAGACCGCCTCGTTGAACACCACTTCGTAGTCCTTGAAGGCGTCGTCGACGCTGGACTTGGTCAGCCACAGGCCGAACAGCATGGCGCCGGCCACCACCAGCACGGTGACCAGGCCGATCAGGACATGATGAGCTCGGGTTTCCATCGTTCAGCGCTCCTGGCGGGCGCGCAGGGCGGCGTCTTCGGCCGCCCGGCCACGCGGGCCGTGAAAGTATTCGTGAATCCATGGGTCGTCGGTCTGCTCGACCTCGGCCAGGGGCCCTGCCACCAGCACCTTCTTCTGCGACAGCACCGCTACTCGGTCGGTGATGGTGTAGAGGGTGTCCAGGTCGTGGGTGATGAGGAACACCGACAGCCCCAGGGCGTCGCGCAGGGTCAGGATCAACTGGTCGAAGGCGGCGGCGCCGATCGGGTCGAGGCCGGCGGTAGGCTCGTCGAGGAACAGGATGTCCGGGTCCAGGGCCAGGGCGCGGGCCAGGGCGGCGCGCTTGATCATGCCGCCGGACAGCGACGCCGGGTATTTGTCGGCGGCGCTGATCGGCAGTCCAGCCAAGGCCAGCTTGACCCCGGCCAGGTGCTCGGCGTCGGCCCGCGACAGCCCGGCATGCTCGATCAGTGGCAGGGCGACGTTCTCGGTGACGGTCAGCGAGGAGAACAGCGCGCCCTTCTGGAACAGCACGCCGAAGCGGCGTTCGACCAGCGAGCGCTGGGTTTCGTCGAGGGTGGCCAGGTCCTGGCCGAACACCTTGACCGTGCCTTCGTTGGGCCGGCGCAGGCCGACGATGCTGCGCAACAGCACCGACTTGCCGCTGCCCGAGCCACCGACCACGGCGAGGATCTCGCCGCGGTACAGGTCCAGGTCGAGGTTCTCGTGCACGCTCTGGCTGCCAAAGCGGTTGCACAGGCCGCGGGCTTCGATCACGGCTTCAGTCACCAGCCCATCTCCATGAAGAACAGCGCGGCCACCGCGTCCAGCACGATCACCACGAAGATCGATTGCACCACGGCAGACGTGGTATGGGCGCCCACCGACTCGGCGCTGCCGCTGACCTTGAAGCCTTCCAGGCAACCGATGGCGGCGATCAGGAAGGCGAAGAACGGCGCCTTGGCCAGGCCCACCAGGAAGTGCTGCACGCCGATGTCGCTCTGCAGCAGCGAGAGGAACATGGCCGGCGAGATATCCAGGGTCAGGGCGCAGACCACCGCGCCGCCGATCATGCCGCAGAGCATGGCGACGAAGGTCAGCAGCGGCAGCGCGATCAGCAGCGCCAGCACCCGCGGCACCACCAGCAGTTCGATGGGGTTCAGGCCCAGGGTGCGGATGGCGTCGATCTCCTCGTTGGCCTTCATCGAGCCGATCTGCGCGGTGAACGCGCTGGCGGTGCGGCCGGCCATGAGGATGGCGGTCAGCAGCACGGCGAATTCACGCAGGAAGGAGAACGCCACCAGGTCGACGGTGAAGATGGTCGCGCCGAAGTCGGCCAGCACCGTGGCGCCGAGGAAGGCCACCACCGCGCCCACCAGGAAGGTCAGCAAGGCGACGATGGGCGCGGCGTCCAGGCCGGTCTGCTCGAGGTGCGCGACCACTGGCGTGACGCGCCAGCGGTGCGGCTGGAACAGGCGCAGGAACAGGGTCTGCAGGATCAGGCCGATGAAGCCCAGCACCTGGTTGGTGTCCTGCCACAGCTGGTCGACGGCGCGGCCGATGCGCGCCAGCAGCAGGAGCAGCACCGGTTGCTCCGGCTCCTTGACCGGGATGCAGTAGTCCTGCACCGAGCAGTAGACGTTCTTCAGCAGCGCGCGGCTGGCGTCGGGGAGTTCGTCGGTGCAGCGCGACAGGCGTTCGGAGCCCAGCAGCTCGGCCAGCAGCGAGGCGCCGGCGGTGTCCAGGCGGCCCAGCTGGCTGAGGTCGACCTGGGTGTCATCGCCGTACTGGCTGCCCAGGCGCTCGCATTCGCGCTTGAGGCTGGCGTAGTGGGCCAGGGTCCAGTCGCCGACGATACGCAGGCGCGAGGGCTGCTCGGTGGTGTCCAGGGTGGCGCTCGGGACGGTCATAGGCTCCATGCGTCTGACTGAGGGCATAGAGGCTGATCATAGCGCAGCGGGACGCATTCCTGTAGGAGCGGCCTTGTGCCGCGAAAGGCCGCTCCTACAGGGTTGTTTCAGCGGGCGGTGTCGTCGACCACCTTGAACCGCAACACCCCGATCACCTGCCCGTCCTCGGTCAGCACCCTCACCTGCCACTTGCCCACCGGGTTCGGCGGGAAGTTCTGCTTGTGGGTCCAGGCCCGGTAGCCTTCCTTGCGCCCACCGTGGATATCCAGGGCGATACGGTCCACTTCCTTACCGTCGAGCTGCCACACATGGTAGATGCGCTCGTTCAGGCCACGGGGCGCGTTGATGGCGGTATAGGCGTACAGCCCACCGCTGCGGATGCGGCTGGCGGCCACTTCGTCCAGCGAGGCGCCCGGCTGGCGGTTGAGCACTTCGGTGCTGATCGCCACGTCGGTCATCCACAGCGTGGCCGGCGGCACCCAGGAGCGCAGCAGCCAGCCGCCACCGCCGACCGCCAGGGTCACCAGCACCAGGGCCACGCCGCGGCGCCAGTTGTTGATCGGGAAGCTGCTGGCCAGGCTCGGGAACGACAGCACCATGGCGGCGATCAGCGCCAGCTTGAAGCTCTGCGCGGTGGTCAGGTGCAGGATGATTGGCAGCGCCGTGAGCATCGCGGCGAACAGCGTCAGGGTGTGCAGCGCGAGGAACAGCCAGCGGCGTGGCGCCAGCCACTTGTGGTACAGCGGGTCGACGATCGAGATCAGCCCGGCGGCGCCGAGCAGGCCGGTGAAAATCAGTTGGCCGCTGTTCCAGGTAGTGGTGATAAAGAAGAACGGCAGGACGAAGAACAGGCTTTCCTGGTGGATCATCTGCGTCGCGAAGCGCAGCAGCGGCTGCGGGATCTCGCGCTTGAAGGTGCGGGCGAACAGCTCGGTGAGGGTGTTCTCCAGCATCAGCCAGATCCAGCTGACCAGCATGACGATGGCGATCCAGCTGGCCAGCCCGGCCTGGCGGTCGACCAGGATGAAGCTGCCGATCCCCGAGAGGAAACCGTAGAGCGCGATGATGCCGGGATAGCGTTTGAGCAGCTCGATGATGCGCAGGATGAAGCTGGGGATCGGGGGCATGGGTTTACAACAGGAAAAGGCGTGTTCGAGGCGTCGTGGGAGCGGACGCTGTTGGCCGACAGGATACCGCCGAATCACGGCTCCCGTGTAGCACCACTGGGGCGATTGGCCACCACGCGGCGCCGGCGGATCAGCCCCGCGGCCAGGATCAGCCCCAGCACCAGTGCCACCAGCCCATACAGTTCGTCATACCCCAGCAACGGCTTCTCGATGCGCAGGTACCCCGGTTCCTTGAGCAGTTCGCGCAGTGCCGCGTCGGCCTGCTTGAGGCTGACCTGGCGCAGCTGGCGCACCGGATCGGTGAAACGCCCGTCCTCGTAGGCGTTGAGCGCCCCCCAGTAATAGTCGGCGAGCGCTGCGTTGCCTTGGGTGGTCCAGCTTTCCCGGGCGATCGCCGCTTCCTTGATCCGGGCGAAGGTGTCCGGGTCCAGGCCGTGCTTGCGCAGGTGGTCGAACAGCTCCCCGAGCACCTTCAGCGCCTTGTCGAGGTCCTGGCGCTCGAGGTCGGCATTGAGGCTGAGCATCCCGCTGTCGCCGAAGCTCTCGCGTTGCACCGACGGGCCATAGGACAGGCCGTGACGCAGGCGCAACTGGTCGTACAGCGCCCAGTCCAGGTAACGCGAGAGCAGCTCGAGGGTCTGGTCGTGGCCCTCCTCCAGCGTCGGCTCGATGAACAGCCAGTGCAGCTTGATGTTGTCGCCCAGCCAGCCGCGGGTCAGGTCGCGGCGCTGCTCGGCCTGCTGGCTGATGCTTTCCAGGTTACGGCGCTCCCCGGGTTCGGTGGCCGGCAGCTCGCCGAAGGTGCGTTCCAGGTAGGCCGGCAGCAGGCGGTCGAGGCCGCCGACGACGATCAGCGACATGTTGTTGGCCACGTACCAGTGCTCACGCAGTTGCCGGACCTGCTCCAGGGTCATGTCGTCGAGGCTGGAGCGCTCGGGGCATTTCAGGCCCAGCTCGGTGGCCAACTGGTCGCTGGCCGGGTGGCCGATGTCCTGGCGGTCGAGCCAGCGCTGCAGGCGGCCGTAGTGGCCGCCATCCTCGCGTTCGATGATCTTCTTCGCCGTGGCCAGCGCCTTTTCGTCGATGCGGGTGTCGCGAATGATCGCCAGCAGCAAGTCGAGCACCTTGCGCTGGTTACGCGCCGGGGCCTCGATGACGAAGGTGGTGTCGGCGCTGCTGGTAAAGGCGTTCCACTCCCCGCCCAGGGCCTGCATGCGCTCTTCCAGGCCGCCCTCGCCCGTCTCGTCGATCCCGCTGAACAGCAGGTGCTCGAGCAGGTGCGGCAGCTCGCGCTGGTCGCAGTCGAAGTCGTCCAGGCCGACGCCGACCACCAGGCGGATCGACACATGGTCGCGCTCGTAGCCGGACTTGAGGATCACCTGCAGGCCGTTGGGCAGCAGGTAGCCCTCGACCCGCGAGCGGTCGAGGGCGAGCGTGGGCAGGCTGAGGATCAGCAGGCAGGCGAACAACAGGCAACGCATAGGCGAGCTTCGGTCTCCGGGGTGTCTGGGCTCAAGGCTGGCGGGCTTCGTCCGGCACGCTGTCGAGCATCAGCCCGCCGGTGTCGGTGCCGCCCAGTACCACATAGGCACTGCTGCAGAACAAAGAGTTCAAACGCTTCATGTCGGCAATCAGCTCCAAGTGTAGCGAACTGGTCTCGATACTCTGCACCACTTTACGTTGCAGACGGCTGACATGGGCATGGGCCAGGCGCCGCTCCTGGGCGCGGAAGCGGCGTTTCTCGCGTAGCAGCTGGTGCGCGCTCTGCGGGTCGGCGCTGAGGAACACCGACAGGCCCAGGCGCAGGTTGGCCAGCAGTTGCTCCTGCAGGCCGGTCAGTTCCTCCAGGCCGACCTGGGAGAATTCCCGGCGCTGCGAGGTCTTCTGCTGCTGGACCTTGCGCAGCATGCGCTCGATCAGGTCGCTGGCCAGCTTGAGGTTGATCGCCAGCTCAATGATCTCCGCCCAGCGCCGGTTGTCCTGCTCGCCAAGATCCTCGCGGGGCATCTGCGCCAGGTACAGCTTGATGGCGTTGTACAGGGCCTCGGCGTCCTCGCCCAGGGCCCGCACCTGCTGCGGCATGGCGGTCTGGGTGCCGCGCAGGGCGCCGAGCATGGCTTCGAGCAGGCTGTCGACGATATCGCCCAGGCGCAGGGTCTCGCGCACGGCGTTGGCCAGCGCCAGGCTGGGGGTGTTCAGCGCGGTCGGGTCGAGGTGGCGTGGCTGGTGGTGGCCGTTGCCGTTGTCGCGCTCGGGCAGCAGGTAGTTGCACACCCGGCCCATGGGGTTGACCGTCGGCAGCATCAGCAGGCAGCGCAAGGTGTTGTAGAGCAGGTGGAAGCCGATCACCAGCTCCTGCGGGCTGAAGCTCAGGCTGTCCATCCACTCCACCAGAGGGTGCAGCACCGGGATGATCAGCAACAGGCCGGCGATCTTGTACAGCAGGCTGCCCAGCGCCACCCGGCGCCCGGCGCTGTTCTGCAGGCTGGTGGTGAGAAAGGCGAGCAGGCCGCTGCCGATATTGGCGCCGATCACCAGGCCGATGGCCACCGGCAGGCTGATCACCTCGGCGCCGGCCAGGGTGGCGGTGAGCAGCACGGCGGCGAGGCTTGAGTAGGAGATCATGGCGAACAGCGCGCCGATCAGGGCGTCGAGCAGGATGTCGCCGGTCAGCGAGGCGAACAGCACCTTGACCCCTTGGGCATGGGTGATCGGCGCGGCGGCGTGGACGATCAGCTGCAGCGCCAGGATGATCAGGCCCAGGCCGATGCCGACCCGGCCCAGTTGGCCGGCGCGGGTCTGCTTGCGCGAGAGGAAGAAGATCACCCCGAGGAAGATCAGCAGCGGCGACAGCCAGGACAGGTCGAAGGTCAGCACCCGCGCCATCAGCGCGGTGCCCACATCGGCGCCGAGCATGATCGCCAGGGCCGGGGTCATGGCCATCAGGCCCTGGCCGACGAACGAGGTGACCAGCATGGCGGTGGCGTTGCTGCTCTGCACCATGGCGGTGACCAGGATCCCGGCAATAAACGCCAGCGGACGCTTGTTCATGTTCTGGCCGAGCACCCGGCGCAGGTTCGAGCCATAGACCCGCAGGATGCCGGTCCGCACGATATGGGTGCCCCACACCAGCAGCGCCACGGCGGAGAGCAGGTTGAGCAGGGTCAGCATGGTCGGGCCCCCTTTTCTTCTATGCCCCTGGGCGGGGCCAATGGGTGCGGCGGTGAGCCTGGCCCGGGGGTGGGCTGGTTTTTTCAGTGCTCACTGAAGCTTTAGTTGTTTTGCGCGGTGAGTGCCAGCTTGGCATGGTTGGCAGCCATTTGAAACATCGATGGCATCATCGACGGCAGGGTGTCCAGTCGAATTCATCTGTGAAAGTTCCGGATTGCCGATGTCGATGACTTGGTAATTTTGATAGTAGGCCCTTCGATGCATTGTCCATAAGATTCTGGTATTGCCTGGTCGGGGTTGAAATACCATGAAAGACATTGCACAAGCGGAACGAATGATACTGGCAACTGACTGCCAAGGTTCGTTGCTGAGCCTATATATCCCTCGGGCAGTGCAGAGCTTCGCCTACACCGCTTATGGTCATGCTCGACAGGATGGCGCTCAACACAGGGTGGTTGGGTTCATAGGGCAGAAACGAGAAGCTACCGGTAGTTACTTGCTCGGTAATGGCTATCGGGCCTATGCCCCATCGTTGATGCGATTCAACGCCGCGGACAACATGAGCCCCTTCGGTGCAGGGGGTATCAATGCGTATGCCTATTGCAAGGGAGACCCGATTAATCGAACCGACAGATCCGGACATGTGTCGCTCCCACAGGCATTCTTAACGTTAACGATGGCACGGGTGGATCCTCGCGCCTTCCAGCAGAGTCCGCTGCAGGGCTATGGACAATGGAGAACGTTTGAGGGGATTTCCAACGATCTGGTTCGTGAGGTTTACAAACTGGAGGGGCGTATAGAAAAATTCGTCCGAACTGCAGCAAAAATGCAATTGGCAATCGACAATCCACCTTATTCGGACCCTTGGCAATATCAGTCCAAACTGATTAGCCGGGCGGTCAAGGTCAGCGAAACCTTCCGAAAGCTAGACGAAGTACAGCGTCATCACCTCAGTCTACCGCCCTCATACGAATTGGCCCTTGATTTTCCAAGGCCTTCAATGATGCAACGGAATTTTCGGGTGTGCGTCCAACTGTGCTTGATGAACCACCACCTTCATACCAAAGCGTCGTGCAGGCATCAGTGACCATCAGAGATGGCTCGCCTTGAGACTTTCGGTCTGATGACCTGGTTTGCCCAGGAGGTGTTGCTGGGTACTGTGATTTTGTTGGTGCAGTCAGGAGTGGAAAAGGGCTCTGAAGGCGAGCCCTTCCTTCATGGCACATTCCGGTCTTACTGACCCGGAATGTCCTTGCGCAGTTTCACTGGATCGTGTTCCTTGCCTTTCTTGCGCGCCAGCGCCGTGCGCATGCGGATGTTGATCGCTTCCACCGCCAGCGAGAAGGCCATGGCGAAGTAGACATAGCCCTTCGGCACGTGAACATCGAAAGATTCGGCGATCAGCACGGTACCGACGACGATCAGGAACGAAAGTGCGAGCATCTTCAGCGACGGGTGCTTGTCGATGAAGTCGCTGATGGTGCCGGCGCAGAGCATCATCACCAGCACCGCGACGATGATCGCGGCGATCATCACCGGTACGTGGGAAACCATGCCCACCGCGGTGATCACCGAGTCCAGGGAGAACACGATGTCGATGATGGCGATCTGGATGATGGTGTAGAAGAACTTGCCGCCCGCGCCTTTCGGCTCGTCCGCGCTTTCGTCCTCGCCTTCCAGGCCGTGGTAGATCTCCTGGGAGCTTTTCCACAGCAGGAACAGGCCGCCGAAGAACAGGATCAGGTCACGGCCGGAAATGCCCTGGCCGAGCACATGGAACAGGTCGTCGGTCAGGCGCATGACCCAGGTGATCGACAGCAGCAGCATGATCCGCGTGACCATGGCCAGGGCCAGGCCGAAGATCCGCGTGCGCGGCTGCATGTGCTTGGGCATGCGGCTGACCAGGATCGAGATCATGATGATGTTGTCGATCCCGAGCACGATCTCAAGCGCGGTGAGGGTGAAAAAGGCAACCCAGATTTCCGGGCTGGTCAGCCATTCCATGTGTATTCCTTCGAGCGGTAAAGGCCAAGCGCCCGGATTTCGGGCGCTTGGCGGTTGGATAATGCGCTTGTGTTACAGACTGCTGAATAGCGGGAAAGTCCCCAGCGCCAGCGCGCCGGCCATTATGCACAGGCACACCAGCACTGCCCACTTGAGGGTGAAGCGCTGGTGGTCGCCGAACTCGATGCCGGCCAGGGCCACCAGCAGGTAGGTGGAGGGTACCAGCGGGCTGAGCAGGTGTACCGGCTGTCCGACGATCGACGCGCGGGCCATTTCCACCGGGGTGACGCCGTAGTGGCTGGCGAACTCCGACAGCACCGGCAGCACGCCGTAGTAGAAGGCGTCGTTGGACATGAAGAAGGTGAACGGCATGCTGACGATGGCGGTGATGACCGCCATGTACGGGCCGAACGCTTCCGGGATCACCGCCAACAGGCTCTTGGACATGGCGTCGACCATGCCGGTGCCCGACAGGATGCCGGTGAAGATGCCGGCGGCGAAGATCAGCCCACTGACGGCCAGCACGCTGGAGGCGTGGGCGGCGATGCGGTCCTTCTGCTGCTGCAGGCATGGGTAGTTGACGATCATGGCGATGCTGAAGGCGATCATGAACAGCACCGGCAGCGGCAGCACGCCGGCGATCAGCGCGACCATCAGCGCGGCGGTCAGGGCGCCGTTGAACCAGATCAGTTTCGGACGACGGGCCTCCGGGAACTGCGACACGCTGATCTCGCTGTGGTCGATGTCGTCGGTCGGCAGGTGCAGCTCGCCCAGGCGGGCACGCTCGCGCTTGCCGTACCAGTAGGCGATGGCCAGGATCGCCGCTACGCCGAAGGCCATGGCCGGAATCATCGGCACGAAGATGTCCGACGGGTCCACATGCAGGGCGCTGGCGGCGCGGGCGGTGGGGCCGCCCCACGGGGTCATGTTCATCACCCCGCCGGCGAGGATGATCAGGCCGGCCATGATCCGTGGGCTCATGCCCAGGCGGCTGTACAGCGGCAGCATGGCGGCGCAGCAGATCATGTAGGTGGTGGCGCCGTCACCGTCGAGGGACACCACCAGGGCCAGCACCGCAGTGCCGACCGAGACTTTCAGCGGGTCGCCCTTGACCAGTTTGAGGATCTTGCGCACGGCCGGGTCGAACAGGCCGGAGTCGATCATCAGGGCGAAGTAGAGAATGGCGAACATCAGCATCACGCCGGTGGGCGCGAGCTTGCTGATGCCTTCGAGCATCATCGGGCCGATCTTGGCGGAAAAGCCACCGAACAGGGCGAACAGGATCGGTACCAGGATCAGCGCGATCAAGGCCGACAGGCGCTTGGTCATGATCAGGTACATGAAGGTGATGACCATGGCGAAGCCGAGGAAGGTCAGCATGACGGTACTCCAGGCGTGGCGCGGCGAAAGGAAGGACGATTCGGGCGGATCAGCGCGTCAGGCGCTGCGCGAGGAGCAGGCGGAGGGGTACTGCGAAAAGGCGGGCACAGGAAAACATCAGAATCACCATTGTTGTTGTTGATTGGGCCGGGCGCGGAAGTTTCCGGGTGCCCTGGCTGACCGGTCTGCTGCCGGTGGTGGCGCTATCCTATGTGGGCAAGCTTTCAGCCAGCTTTCGCCTGCGGTCAGGCGACGGGAGGTCGTTTCGATGGTGGATGTCGTGGAAGGCGGGTGTCATTGCGGGGCGTTGCGCTACCGGCTGCAGGCCGATCTGGGCGATGTCGCCCATTGCCATTGCTCGATCTGCCGGCGGGTCAGCGGTGGCACGCTGGTGACCTGGGTCACCCTGCCCCTCGCGGGTTTCCAGTGGCTGGCGGGCTCGCCCCAGCGCTACATGGCGCCGCAGAGTTGCAGCCGGTACTTCTGTGGCAACTGCGGGGCGCATGTGGCGCTGGTGACGGCGCATAGCCCTGAAACGATCGATGTGACGGTGGCGACGCTGGATCATCCCGAGCGGGTGCCGGCCAATCGGCATATCTGGGTGGGGAGTCGGCTGCCGTGGTTGCAGGTGGATCAGGGGTTGCCGGAGGAGGACGAGGAAAGCCTTTGAGGTTTGGTGCTGGCTGTCGGGCTGCGAGACTTTCTGTAGGAGCGGCCTTGTGCCGCGAATGGGCTGCAGAGCAGCCCCGGCGATTTTTGCGTCAACACTGAATCCTGGGCCTGCTACGCAGCCCAATCGCGGCACAAGGCCGCTCCTACAGCGATGAGGGTGGACCTGGCATACCTCAGGGCAGCTGCAACCCCCCGGCCGCCTTGTGCAACGCCCGCAGGTGCTCGCCCACCTGCTTGATATTGGCTTCCACGGCTTTGATCTCCCTGCCCCGCTCCGGCCCCAGCAGCGCCCTCACCTGCTGGTCCAGGTCGGTGCTCAGGCGCAGCAGCTGCGCCTGGCGCTCGCTGCTCACCTGTTCCAGTTGCTTGCGCTCCGCGGGCTGCGGCAGGCCATAGCCCCCTGCCCCCAGCAATTCCGCCGGGCGGCTGAGGAAGCCGCTGTTGGCCAGCATCGCCTGCAAGGTTTCGTTGGCCTTGTCGAAGCTGCCGTCCTTGAGCGCCCGGCCGTTCAGGTAGCGTTGCTTGACCTCGTCCTGGGCAAGCAGCAGCTGGCGGCGCAGGCCGGCCTGCTCGAGCAGCAGCAAGGCCGCGCTGGTGCGCAGGTCGGCGCGGTCGAACCATTGGCGGCGCTGCTCGGCGTCCAGCGCCAGCCAGTCTTCCACGCTCGTCTGCTTGATCGGCAACTGCTTGCGCAGCACCTCGAACATCGCCTGGTAGCGATCACGGTAGGAGTCGAAGCGATAACCCAGGCGCAGGGCCTCGCGCGGGTCGTCGAGCACGTGGGTATCGGCCAGTCCCCTGCCCTTGAGCACCTCCAGCAAGCCGTTGGGCATGATGCTGTCGAGGTCGTTCAGGCGCGGGTTGCCGGTGCCGCTGCGCAGCAGCTTGAGCGATTCCACGGCGCAGTTGTTGGACAGGAAGTAGTAGTTGCCATCGTAGCTCCAGTGCATCTCGGCGGCCTGGCGCACCAGGTTCTCGATCTCGCCGCGGCTGAGCTTGAGTGGCACCGAGGCCAGGCTGCGCAGCTCGGTCTTGGTGTATTCGTCGATCACCTGCCCCAGCGGCAGCACGAACAGCCGCGAGGGATAGGCGCCGGTCAGGCCGTCCCAGCTGGACAGTTGCACGTCGTTGACGAAGGCGCGGTATGACAGCACCAGGCTCTGGTCCAGATCCAGGCGGCAGGCTGGTCCGCGTGGACGGCCCGGGGCGCAGATCACCAGCCGCAGCATGCTGTGGCCCCAGCGGCTGACCCAGTTCTGGTTGGCTTCGGCCAGCAGGTAGTCCACCTCGTAGACCCGTTCCGGGTCGATCTCGCCCAATGGCTGGCGGGCGAAGTCATTGCCGGCGTTGAGGAACGGCAGGCCTTTGGCGCAGGCGTCCTGTCGCGGCGCCCAACCGAAGTGGTCGCGCAGGTACTGGTTCAGCGCCGGGCGACGGCAGCCGTAGCTCGGGTCGAGGAGGAAGTACTCCATGTTGACCGCGATGAACTCCTTCGGGCTGCTCAGCTCGTAGGGATCGGGGCTGCGCACCAACTGGCCGTTGTGCTGTTCGCGCTCGCCGCGCCGGCCGACGTACTGCGGCCAGCCGGCCAAGTCCAGCAGGCGCGGGTCGTCGCTCAGGGTGAAGCGGCGTTCGGCCTGGCCACGGCAGTCCTGCGGCAGCCCGACCTTGCCCAGGGCGCCCTGCTGGCGCTTGCAGCGGCTGATCAGCTGGCGCTCGGCGTCCGGCCACAGACGCGCGCGGTCATAGATATGGGTGAGCTCGTGGAGCACGGTGGCCAGCAGTTCCTCGCGGACCGTGCCGTGGGGACGGTTGGTCTTCTCGCGGGCGGCGCTGCCGTCGACCAGCCCCGGCAGCAGGCGCCGGTTGAGGTCCAGGCTGGCCACCGGAGAGGCCTGGCCGTAGGCGTCCTCGGGCATGCGCTCGGTCCAGCCGACCAGGATCTGCCGGTCCAATTGCTGCTTGAAGCGCGGTGGCAGCTTGGCCATGGCTTCGTCGAGCAACGTCTGGGTCGCCTGCTGTTGCGCAGGGTCGAGGCCGTCGCGCTGCAGCACCAGCTGCAGGTCGGCCAGGGCGGGCGTGCCGAGCAGCGTCAGGGCGCAGCCCAGCAGCCAGGCACGCACGCGCTTCACAGGGCGAGGATGGCTTCGGCCAGCACCTGGTCGCTGGCGTCACGGGCCTCGGGAACACGGGCGCGCAGGGTGTCGAAGGCGGCTTCGAGCTGGGCGCCGCGGATGTCGCCGTTGCTGGCGACGAAGCTGGCGGCGTCGTCGTGGGCTTCACGTACCACCTTGGAGTCGCGGATCGAGGTGGTGGTGTCGGAGGTGAAATCGATCGAACGGCCGAAGGCGCGGACGATGATGTTGCTGGTGGCCACCAGGGTGTGCGCCTGGGCCAGGTCGGCGAGCAGCAGCATGCCGAGGGTGGCGGCGATCAGCGGTTTACGCATGGAGCATCTCCGGAAATACAGGGGAGTCGAATGTAGTTATTGGACGAGAATCGCTTCGGCCAGTTCACGGTCGCCGACGCAAGGCCGGGCCAGGTCCTGGTGCAGCATGTCCAGCGCCGCCTGCAGGCGCGCGCCACGGATCTGGCCGTCGCTGGCGACGAATGCGGCGGCGTCGTCACGGGCGGCGGCGACCAGCTTGCGGTCGAACGGCGCGGCGGTGACCTGGCTGGTGACGTAGCCGCTGATGACCAGGCTCTGGGTAGTGCTATCCATGGCTTGGGCGCTGCTCATGCAGGCCAGGGCGAACAGTGAAGGCAACAGGTAACGCATGGGCGGTCTGGCGATGATCTCGGGCTGCGAAGGCTACCCCGGATCCACGGGCTGGGCCAGTGAATCCGGGCAGTGTGGGGCTCAGATGGCGAGGATGGCGCGGGCCAGCTGCGCGTCGCTGGCCTGCAGGTCCGGCAGTTGCTGGCGAATGTGCGCGAACGCGCTCTCCAGCTTGGCGCCGCGGATGGCACCGTCGCTGCCGACGAAACTGGCGGCATCGTCACGGGCGGCCTTGACGATCTTGTCGTCGCGGAACGAGGAGGAGATGTCGGAGGTGGCGTCGGTGGAGGCGGCTACCGCGCCCACCACGGCGTCGGTGGTGACGACGAAGCTGGTGGCATTGGCCGCGCCGGCGAGCGACAGCAGCAAGGCGGCGCCAAACAGGTGATAACGGGACATGGTCGGGGACTCCTGCACAGGGTCTGGATGGTTCTGCTTATCGGACGCTCGCTTGGCTCGTCACGGTACTTTTCTCTGCCAGGCGCGTAAGACAAGCGTAACACGCGCTGGTTCGGGCGTTTGGCTCGAGAAAAGATCACAAATAGTAACTGTACCTGTCGATTCGAGAATAGTTTGAACTGTTATGGTTTGCTGTGCGAGCGCTCTAATCCGGGCCTTGAAACAAAAAACCCGTTGCAGTTTCCTGCAACGGGTTCTTGTGAATTCGCGGTGCCGGCCTGGGCCGGCGGCCGGCGCTTAGCGCCAGAAAGGCTTGCTCAGCTCTTCGTAGCGCTGCGACTCGCTGATACCGGCGTCGGCCAGCAGGCGGGAGTCCAGGCGCGCCAGTTGGCGGCGGCTGGCCATGCGGCGCTGCCACAGTACCAGGGTGGACAGGACGCGCAGCGGCAGGGCGGCGTTGGAAGCTTGGGCGTTTTCGAAAACCAGGTCGGAACTGAGGGTACGTTCCATGATGTGTCATCCTTCCGCTTGTGGCGGCATTAGGGAGTGATTTAACTGGTGCCCATCTTCCTCTTCTCTCGTCCAGAACAGTAGGTACAGTTCAGGTGTATTGTGAGGGGGCAGTTAACTGTTGGAAGGGACTGTTGCACCAGTTATTGAGGGAACTGTACTGGTGCGCACTAGTTTGGTGCGATTTTGTGGTGTTGGTGGGGAAATAGAACGCAGGAAGTGATGTTTGAGGCGGTACAGTAGTACAGTTTTAGATGGTTTTGCTTCGAGGTGTTCGACGATACAGTTGCAGCGCCAGGTACCTGTCCGCCATCACGCGATCCCCAGCGCCCCCAAACCCCTCAAGCCGATACCGCCGCCCCCCGCGCCCGCTCGGCCTTGCCCAGCAACCGCTTCATCCGCCACTCAAAGCCGAACGTCAGCGCCACCGCCGCGCAGGCCAGGCCCAGCGCCAGCCCCCACCAGATTCCCTGCGCGCCGCCGCCGAGGTTGAAGGCGAACAGCCAAGCGCTCGGCGCCCCCACCAGCCAGTAGCACACCAGGCCGATCAGGAAGGTGGTCTTGGCGTCTTTCAAGCCACGGATCGAGCCCATGGCGATGGTCTGCACGCCATCGAACAGCTCGAACCACGCCGCCACCATCACCAACTGTACCGCCAGCATGAAGATCGCGGCGAAGGCCGGGTCGTTACGGTCGATGAACAATCCGACCAGGGCGTCCGGCAACAACCAGAACAGTGCGGCGAAGGCGAACATCAGCGAGGCACCGAAGCCGATCCCCACGCGCCCGGCGCTGCGGGCCGCCAACAGGTTGCCGGCACCATAGTAGAGGCCGACGCGCATGGTCACCGCGTACGAAAGGCCGGTCGGGACCATGAACGCGGTCGAGACGATCTGCAGGGCAATCTGGTGCGCCGCCAGTTCCGTGCTGCCCAGCACGCCCATGCACAGGGCGGCGAAGGCGAACAGACCCACTTCGACCATATAGGTACCACCGATCGGCAGGCCCAGCCGCCACAGCTCGCGCAGTGCCGGCAGGGAAGGGCGCGACAGCCCCTTGCGCAGCGGATAGGCGGCATAGGCCTTGTGCCAGCGAATATAAAGGGCGAGAGCAATGGCCATGCCCAGGGTCACCACCGCAGTGACCAGGCCGATGCCCATCAGCCCCAGCTTGGGCAGGCCGAACATGCCCTCGATCAGCGCATGGTTGAACAGGTAGTTGAACACCGTGCCCACCAGGCTGATGACCATCACCGGGGTCGAGTGGCCCAGGGCGCTGGTGAAGCCGCGCAGGGCCATGAAGGTCATGTATCCGGGGAGGGCGAGCGGCAGCAGGGTGAGCAGTTGCATCGCCGAGTCGACGTTCTCCGGTTTCTGGCCGAACAGCAGCAGCACCGGCTTGAGGTTCCACATCACCAGCGCCGAGACCAGCGCCAGGCCCCAGGCCAGCCACAGGCCGCTCTGGGCCAGGCGGGTGACGCCCTCGGTGTCGTTGGCGCCCTTGCGGATCGCCACCAGCGTGCCGACCGCGGCGATCACGCCCAGGCAGAAGATCGACACGAACGAATAACTCGCCGCGCCCAGGCCGCCACCGGCCAGGGCCTGCGGGCTGATGCGGGCCATCATCAGGGTGTCGGTGAGCACCATCAGCATGTGCGCCAACTGCGAGGCGATCAGCGGCCCGGCCAGGCGCAGCAAAGCCTTGAGTTCGGTGGTAGGCGCGACATGCATGGGGGCGGTCCTTCTGGATGATTCGGGGAAGCGAGCCGTCGATTTTGAGGCTTCGGTCAGCTTTGCACAAAAGGATAAATGCGATCACTGACATGAGTCTGACTCATGAATGTATGATCCTGTGCATCCGATCCACGCCCCGCCTGACAGGTGCGCCATGACCCGCCAACTGCCTCCGCTCTATGCGCTGCGCGCATTTGAAGCCGCCGCCCGGCTCAGTTCCTTCACCCGTGCCGGTGAAGAGCTGTCGATCACCCAGAGCGCGGTCAGCCGGCATATCCGCACCCTCGAGGAGCATTTCGCCTGTCGCCTGTTCGTGCGCAGCGGGCGCAGCCTGCAACTGACCGAAGCCGCACGCATGCTGCTGCCCGGTGTGCGCGACGGCTTCGCCTCGCTGGAGCGGGCCTGCGAGGCCTTGCGTGGCGAGGACGACATCCTGCGCATGAAGGCGCCCTCGACCCTGACCATGCGCTGGCTGTTGGCGCGCCTGAGCCGTTTCCGCCACCTGCAGCCGGGCAACGAGGTGCAACTGACCAGCGCCTGGATGGATGTCGACCATGTCGACTTCAACCAGGAACCGTTCGACTGCGCGGTGCTGCTCAGCGATGGCAGCTTCCCGGTGGACTGGGAGGTGCGCCGGCTGTTCTCCGAGCTGCTGATCCCGGTGGGCGCGCCGGACCTGCTTGACGACGCGCCGTGGGACGAGCGGCGCCTGGCGGGCATCGAACTGCTGCACCCCACGCCGGACAAGCGCGACTGGCGTGCCTGGCTGGCGCGCATGGGGCTGACCGACAAGGTTTCGCTCAAGGGCGGGCAGGTGTTCGACACCCTGGAACTGGGCATGATCGCCGCGGCACGGGGCTACGGGATCTCCATGGGCGACCTGCTGATGGTGGCCGAGGACGTGGCCCAGCGCCGGCTGAGCCTGCCCTGGCCGACCGCGGTGGCCAGTGGCATGGACTACTACCTGGTGTGGCCGCGGACCCGGCCGGGCGGGGAGCGGCTGCGCAGGTTGAGTGTGTTCCTGCAGGAGGAGGCGGCGGCGATGGACCTGCCGGCGGTGCAGGTACTGTCGGCGCAAGGCTGATAACCATCGCGGGGCCACAGCAAGAAAACGTTTGCGAATATCCCGGTCCTGCACTCAAGTATTTCCTACAGACGCCGATCAACTTGCACCAGCGTCCCGGAAGAGGACGCGATTCCCCGTCGATATGCAGCGGGCGGTCAGCGTGATCAGGACGATCCCGGCCTCTTGCCAGGAGCCTTGCCATGTCTCAACCGCGTGCCCGAATCGCCTCGCAGCTCGGGATCGCCCTCGCCATCGTGCTGGCGCTGGTGATCACCGGTAGCACCCTGTTCGCCCTACGTTCGCTGGACGACGCCAACCTCACCACCCGCCAGGCGCACCTGGCCAGCGAGGCGCGGCTGCTGGCCGACCAGCTCGACACCTTCCACGGCTCGCTCAAGGACAATACCCAGCGCCTGAGCGGCCTGTTCGAGCGCCGATTCGCCTCGGGGCTGGCGCTTCACACCGGCGAGACCGTCAACGTCGCTGGCGCGGCAACACCGGCGCTGTACTTGGGCGACCACCTGCTGAACAACGATTTCCGCCAGGTCGACGAGTTCCAGCAGATGACCGCCGGGGTCGCTACCCTGTTCGTGCGCAGCGGCGACGATTTCGTGCGCATCAGCACCAGCCTGACCAAGCAGGACGGCAGCCGCGCCATCGGCACCCAGCTCGATCGCCAGCATCCGGCCTACGCCAAGCTGATGGCCGGGCAGACCTACGTCGGCCGCGCCGTGCTGTTCGAGCGCAACTACATGACTCGCTACGTGCCGGTGCGTGACGGCGGTGGTCGGGTGATCGCGGTGCTGTTTGTCGGCTTCGACTACACCGACGCGCAGAACGCCCAGTTCGCCAACCTCAAGCGCTTCCGCATCGGCCAGACCGGTTCGCTGGCGTTGCTGGACGAGCAGGGCAAGTGGCTGGTGCCGCCGGCCGAGGTGCGTGACGGCGAGGCGGCAGCCCAGGCGGTCAAGGCGATCAAGCCGGGAGCAGGGCAGTTCTGGGCTGGTGCCG
Source organism: Pseudomonas carassii (assembly GCF_036324045.1). Lineage (NCBI taxonomy): Bacteria > Pseudomonadati > Pseudomonadota > Gammaproteobacteria > Pseudomonadales > Pseudomonadaceae > Pseudomonas > Pseudomonas carassii. Next base: position 54,128 of record NZ_JAZDCT010000041.1, read on the forward strand.
GCGAGCCGTTGTTCAGCGTCACCGAGCCGTTCGCCGAGGGCCCGTGGACCGTGGTGGCAAGCATGCCCGAGGGCGAGATCCGCGAAGTGACCTGGAGCGTCGGCCTGCGCCTGGCCATCGGCAGCGTGCTGGCGATGCTGCTGGCCGTGGCCGCTACCCTCTGGCTGCTGCGGCGCAAGCTGCGCCCGCTGGGCGACCTGGTGCGCCAGGCCGAAGCCCTTGGCGCCGGCGACCTGAATGCCCGCCTGAGCGTCACCAGCCATGACGAAATCGGCCAGCTGGCCCGCAGCTTCAACCAGATGGGCGAGGCCCTGGCGACCATGGTCGAGCATATTCGCGCCGCCTCCGACCAGGTCAGTGGCCGTGCCCGCTCGTTGTCGGGCCTGTCGTCCGGCGCCTGCGAGGGTATGGACCAGCAGTCCGGCGAGATCACCAGCATGGCCGGCGCGGTGGAGGAGTTCAGCGCCACTTCGATGAACATCGCCGACAACATGGCCGGTACCGAGCGCATGGCCCGCGACAATGCCCAGCAGACCCGCATCGGCCGCAGCGCCATGGACGAAGCCTCGGTTTCCCTGCGGCAGATCGCCGAGGCCTTGGGCGGCACCGCCAGTGTGATGGACACCCTGGGTGCCCGTTCGCAGGAGATCGGCGGGATTGTCGGCGTGATTACCTCGATTGCCGAGCAGACCAACCTGCTGGCGCTGAACGCTGCCATCGAGGCGGCGCGCGCCGGCGAGCAGGGCCGTGGATTCGCCGTGGTCGCCGACGAGGTTCGTGGCCTGGCCGCGCGCACCCGCCAGGCCACCGACGAGATCTCGGGCATGATCGCCAGCATCCAGCAGCAGACCGGCCATGCCATCAGCACCCTGGAGCAGGGCAACCAGCTGATGCAGGAAGGCCTGGCGCGCAACGACAAGGTGGCCGAGGCCCTGGCCCGGATCGACGAGCAGAGCAGGGTGGCGGGCGAGCAGTTCGCCGTGATCAGCACCGCGACCCAGGAGCAGAGCAGCACCGCGACGGTGCTCAGCCGCAACCTGCAGAGCATCGCCCAGGCCAACAGCGAACAGCGCGATGTGGCCAATGAACTGGCCATGACCGCCCGCGAGCTGGAAGGGCTGGCGGGGCAGTTGCGTCAGGAAGTGGATCGGTTCCGCACCCACCGATAGTGCACAGGGGCTGCCTTGCAGCCCGTTCGCGGCACAAGGCCGCTCCTACATGGGATTGCGCTCTCCTGTAGGAGCGGCCTTGTGCCGCGAAAGGGCCGCAACGCGGCCCCAGCGGTTTCAAACCCTACAGCGTCCCCAGACCCAACGCCTGCGCGCACGCCTGCAACGACCTGCGCTCGCTCTGCGCATACAGCGCCAGCTCATCCTGCACCTGCAACCCCAGCGCCTGCTCGAAGGCCTCGCGGTTGGCGTTGCTGCCATAGTCGGCCTGCCCATCGTCCCCCAGGTTGGACTGGAAGATCCCCGCCGCGCTCACCGGCAGGAAATCCTCGTACACCAGCGCCTCGAAATGCACGTGCCCGGCGTCGATCAACCCCTGCAGGGTGGTCGGGCGATCCTGTTGCCCGCGCTCGGCCAGGCCTTTCTCGGTGGCGAAGTAGCGAAAGTACGCCAGCCCCTGCTCGCGCATCTGCCCCAGGTCATCCGGAAACTCGGCGAAGTGCTCCGCGAGCAGCGCCTTGTAACGCTCGGCATTGGCCTCCGCCGGCGCGCCGCCCAAGGCTTCACGGGTCGCATCCAGCAGACGGTCGTACAGCTGGCGCCCCTTGGGCGTCAGCGCCGCGCCGCGCTGTTCGATCTCGCCGAAGCGCGCCGTATGGCTGCCCTGGGCATCGCTGAAGGCGACCTTCTCCTGCAGGGCCTTGAAGCTCGTCTGGCGCAGCAGGATCGGCTGGCGCCGGGTGGGCGGCCCCTCGACCACGGCCTTGGGCGGAATACCCTTGGCCGGCATGCCGAGCTGGATCGCGTCGATGTCCAGGGTGCGCGGGGTCAGGTGGTTGATATGTGGGCCTTTGAACGCCACCACATCGGCGATCAGCCGGTGCTGGTCGTGCAACTGCTGGTACTGCTCGGCGCTGACCGTGGCGTCCTGGTGCCAGCGGAAGGTGTGCAATGCCTCCTGGACGAAGGCCTCGGCATCGCTAGCGTCCAGGCCGCCGTCGCGTTCGCATTGGGCGATCAGTTCGAGTACGCGGGGGGTGAAGATCTGCCGTTTCTCCAGGATGCCCAGGGCCAGTGCGCGCAGTTGCGGGTTGTCGATCAGCTCCAGGCGCAGCAGCGAGGTGAATACGCGGAACGGGCTGATGTGCAGCGACTGTTCGTGCACGGCGCGAAACGCGGTGGAGTGCACCGGCACGCCGGCCGAGCTCAGGTCGTAGTAGCCGACCGGGTGCATGCCCATGACCGCGAACAGGCGGGCGATGGTGGCCAGTTCCTCGGCGGTGCCCACGCGGATGGCACCGTGGCGTTCCTGGTCGAGGCGTTCGATCTCGCCGGTCCAGCGCAAGGCCTCGGCCACCTTGGGCTGTGCGGCCATGACCTGCTGGTTGGTCTCGCTCACCAGCTCGAGCAGCGTGCCGTACAGGGGGACTTCCTGCTTGTACATGAGCGACATGGCGGCAGAGAACTGCGCGCGGATGCTGTCGGGGCTGACGAAATCATGGGCGGGCATCGCAAGCTTCCTGGGTGAGTGGAGGACACTTACATGAAAACTGGGAATGGAGCTGGCGTACAAGCGAAAAAAAGTGCGGGTTTCATTCCTTTTTTGATCGACCTTGAGGGCCATGGGGCTGCTTTGCA
>NZ_JAZDCT010000042.1:0-54166 GCF_036324045.1 Pseudomonas carassii
AGCGCGGCGGGTTGAGCTACCTGTCGGCGTCGTTGTGCATGAACGAGGGATTCTTTCCCCAGACGGCGCAGGTGGTGTCGCGCAAGACCACGCAACTGCAGTTGATCCAGGCCGGGTTCGGGGTGGCGTTGCTGCCCCTGAGCATGCGCGAAATCGCCCCGCCCTCGGTCACCGTCGTGCCGCTGGCCGAGGCCTGCCAGAGCACCGTGGCCCTGGCCTGCCGACGCGACGCGGGAGCGCTGTCGAGAAAGCTACTGGACAGCCTGCGCTTGCCACAGGGCGATCAGGGCATGTAGCGCTCCACCAGCGCAAAGATGATCGCCGCGGTTTCCGCATCCAGTACACCGTCAAAGTTGCCTGGCCGGAAATGCAGCTGGAACGCCCTGAGCACTGCACGCACCTGGGCCGGATCGGGGCTGGTCGGGAAGCTGTAGCCGTAGGTACGCAGCTTGGCGAGGACGACCTTGACCTGCGGCAGGCAGCCCGCGAAGCGCTGCTGGTAGTACGCCTTGCGCGCCTCGTCATACCAGGCACCGATACCGGCCTGGTGCAGCGCCTGCCAGGGAAAAGCGGCACCCGGGTCACTCTTGCGGCCAATGGCGATGTCGCTGTGGCCGACCACCTGGGTCGGCGTGATGTCCGGATAGCGCTGCAGGATCGCCTGGCCCAGCTGGATCAAGGCCTCCACCTGTTGGGGGTGATAGGGCGGGAACACGAACTGGCCGTTGCTCACCGACGCCTGGCTGACGATCTCGATGCCGATCGACGTATCGTTCAGGTTGCTGCGTCCGGCCCAGCCGCTGACACCCGCGTGCCAGGCGCGCTCGTTCTCGTCGACGAGGTTGAAGGTGCGCATCGCGTCGAAACCTGCACTGGTGAAGCTCGGATCGGATGGGTCGGGCACCAGGTAATGGGCGCTGACCTGGGTACCGTTGACCAGCGCATTGATCGAGCCGTTGAAATTGACGGCTGTGTAATGCAGCACCAGGAATCGCACCCGTCGGTTGAACGCCTTGGACCGGTAGGTGTGAGCGTCTATGGGATACATGGCGAATCTCCACCTGGAATCAGGCGCCCAGCGTGCATCGCCGGATATCGGGGCCGGCAGCCGGAAATGCTCCCAAGGTGGGGCGTGCCAGAGGCCGGCACAGACAACCAGGCCTTCGCTCCTTTATGATGCCCGGCATGATCAGAGACCCTTTCGAACGACTCGGCCTGGACCGCGAGGTCCTCACCGTCAGCCAGCTCAACGGCCGCGCCCGCGTGCTGCTCGAGGACGTGTTCCGCAGCGTCTGGGTGGAAGGCGAGATTTCCAACCTCGCCCGCCCGGCCTCCGGCCACATGTACTTCACCCTCAAGGACAGCGGCGCGCAGATCCGCTGCGCGCTGTTCCGGCAGAACGCCGCCCGCGTGCGCCAGGCCCTGCGTGACGGCCTGGCGGTGAAGGTGCGCGGCAAGGTTTCGCTGTTCGAGGGCCGCGGCGACTACCAGCTGATCCTCGACACCGTCGAACCGGCCGGTGACGGCGCCTTGCGCCTGGCCTTCGAGGCGCTGAAGGAAAAGCTCGGCGCCGAGGGGCTGTTCAGCACCGAACGCAAGCAGCTGCTGCCGGCCCACCCGCAGCGCATCGGCATCGTCACCTCGCCCACCGGCGCGGTGATCCGCGACATCATCAGCGTGTTCCGGCGCCGCGCGCCGCAGGTCGAACTCAATCTGATCCCTACCGCCGTGCAAGGCCGCGAGGCCATCGCACAGATCGTCCGTGCCCTGCAGATGGCCGACCGGCAGGGCTTCGACGCGCTGATCCTGGCCCGTGGCGGCGGCTCGCTGGAAGACCTCTGGTGCTTCAACGAAGAGGCCGTGGCCCGTGCCGTGGCCGCCTGCGTGACGCCGATCGTCAGCGCCGTGGGCCATGAAACCGACGTGTCGATCAGCGACTTCGTCGCCGACGTGCGCGCCCCTACGCCATCAGCCGCCGCCGAGCTGCTCGCCCCCGACAGCAGCGGTCTGCAGCAGCGCCTGGACAGTCTGCAGCGGCGCCTGTTGCTGCGCATGCAGAGCCGCCTGGCCCATGACCGCCTGCGCGTCGAGGGCCTGGCCCGACGCCTGCGCCACCCGGGCGAGCGCCTGCGCCAGCAGGCCCAGCGTCTGGACGACCTGGACATGCGCCTGCGCCGCGCCTTCGCGCTGAACATGCGCCAACGCCACGAACGCCTCGGCCGCCTCGACATGCGCCTGGCCGCGCAACACCCGGGACGCAACCTGAAACTGCTCAAGCAGCGCCTGGACAGCCTGGCCGAACGCCTGCCACGGGCCATGCGCGAGGTGATCAAGGACCGCCGCCAGCGCTTCCAGGCGCAGTTGCAGACGCTGCAGGTGGTCAGCCCATTGGCGACCCTCGCCCGCGGCTACAGCATCCTCCTCGACGAGCGCGGCCAGGCCATCCGCAGCGCCGCGCAGACCCACAACGGCCAGCGCCTGACCGCCCGCCTCAACGAAGGCGAGCTCAAGGTGCGGGTCGAGGACAACCACCAGACTCCGGTCACCCTCTCGCTACTGGACTGACACATGCCCCGCCTGTTCGCGCCCCTGCTCGCCCTTGCCCTGCTGCTGCCGCTCACCGCGGCCCAGGCCAGCTACATCACCCGCACCCTCGACAAGCCGGTGCCCGGCGGCGTGGCCGTGGTCAACCTGGGGCCGGCCGCCAGCGCGCCGAGCGCCCGCTTCGACGGCAAGCCGGTGCTGGTGGTGAAGGAGCAGGACAACTGGCTGGCCATCGTCGGCATCCCGCTCACCCAGAAGCCCGGCAGCGCCGTGCTCAGCCAGGGTGGGCGCGACATCCGCTTCAGCGTGGGCAGCAAGAAATACCCCGAACAGCACATCACCCTGAAGAACAAGCGCCAGGTCAACCCCGAGCCCGAGGATCTCAAGCGCATCGACCGCGAGCTGGCCGAGCAGGTCAAGGCCTACCGCAGCTTCAGCCCGACCCTACCGAGCAACCTGATCCTCGACAAGCCGGTCAACGGCCCGCTGTCGAGCAAGTTCGGCGTGCGCCGCTTCTTCAATGGCGAGGAGCGCAACCCCCATGCTGGCCTTGACTTCGCCGTGCCGGCCGGCACGCCGATCAAGACCCCGGCCAACGGCAAGGTGATCCTGGTGGGCGACTACTTCTTCAATGGCCGCACGGTGTTCGTCGACCATGGCCAGGGCTTCATCAGCATGTTCTGCCACATGTCGCAGATCGACGTGAAGCCGGGGCAAGTGCTGCGCCGGGGCGAGGTGGTCGGCCGCGTGGGCTCGACCGGCCGGGCCACCGGGCCGCACATGCACTGGAACGTCAGCCTCAACGATGCGCGGGTCGATCCGGCAATTTTCATCGGCGCGTTCCAGCCCTGAAAGCGTAATCGCGGGGCAAGCCCGCTCCCACGCAGCCATGGTGGGATCGTGGGAGCGGGCTTGCCCCGCGATTTGCGCAACGAAAAAACATCACGCAATAAAATCTCAACAAACCCTAATCAACGGCCACAAAAACTCAGAAGCATCGTTTTTTTAAGCATTCCTCTCAATTTTCCCGCAATGCTTGCCATCCCCCAACCCACTGGTTAGGGTTGAGCCTATGAACATCTTCAGCACCCTGCTCCGACAACACCGCAGCCTCTGCCTGGTCAGCGCCCGACTACCAGGGTGAATCGCGTCGCCTAGCCTTTTTCTCTCGTTTTCGTTTGGCAGGCCCGATCACGGCCGCACATAAAAGGATTGCTTCCATGACCATGCTCAAAGACCCATCGAAGAAATACCGCGCGTTCCCGACCATCGACCTGCCTGACCGTACCTGGCCGTCGAAGACCATCACCCAGGCACCGATCTGGTGCAGTTCCGACCTGCGTGATGGCAACCAGTCGCTGATCGAGCCGATGGACTCGGAGAAGAAGCTGCGGTTCTGGAAGACCCTGGTGCAGGTGGGCGTGAAGGAAATCGAAGCGTCGTTCCCGTCGGCCTCGCAGACCGACTTCGACTTCGTGCGCACCCTGATCGAAGACGGCCACATCCCGGACGACACCACCATCCAGGTGCTGACCCAGGCCCGTGAAGACCTGATCGCCCGTACCTTCGAGTCCCTGCGCGGGGCCAAGAAGGCCATCGTGCACCTGTACAACGCCACCTGCCCGTCGTTCCGCCGCATCGTCTTCAACCAAGACAAGCAGGGCGTGAAGGACATCGCGGTCAACGCCGCCAAGCTGTTCGTCAAGTACGCCGCCCAGCAGCCGAACACCCAGTGGACCTTCCAGTACTCGCCTGAAACCTTCAGCGCCACCGAGCTGGAGTTCGCCAAGGAAGTGTGCGACGCGGTGATCGAGGTGTGGAACCCGACCCCTGAGCACAAAGTCATCCTCAACCTGCCGGCCACCGTCGAAGTCGCCACGCCGAACATCTACGCCGACCAGATCGAATGGTTCTGCCGCAACATCAACCGTCGCGACAGCGTGATCATCAGCCTGCACACCCACAACGACCGTGGCACCGGCATCGCCGCCACCGAGCTGGGCCTGATGGCCGGCGCCGACCGTGCCGAAGGCTGCCTGTTCGGCAACGGCGAGCGCACCGGCAACGTCGACCTGGTGACCCTGGCGCTGAACCTCTACACCCAGGGCATCGACCCGCAACTGGACTTCTCCGACATCGATGGCGTGCGCAAGGTCGTCGAGGAGTGCAACCAGCTGCCGGTGCACCCGCGTCACCCGTACGTCGGCGACCTGGTCCACACCGCCTTCTCCGGCTCGCACCAGGACGCCATCCGCAAGGGCTTCGCCAAGCAGCAGGACGGCGAACTGTGGGAAGTGCCGTACCTGCCGATCGACCCGGCCGACATCGGCCGCAGCTACGAGGCGGTGATCCGCGTCAACAGCCAGTCGGGCAAGGGCGGCATCACCTACCTGCTCGAGCAGGAGTACGGCATCAGCCTGCCGCGCCGCATGCAGATCGAGTTCAGCCAGGTGGTACAGGGCGAGACCGACCGTCTCGGCCTGGAAATGACCGCCGAGCAGATCTACAAGCTGCTGCAGAAGGAATACCTCCAGGCCAACGCACCGTATGCGCTGGTCAGCCACCGCCTGCAGGAAGAGAACGGCAGCAGCCACGTGCAGGTGGAAGTTTCCGGTGAAGGCGAGACCACCCTGCATTGGCACGGCAAGGGCAACGGCGCCCTGGAAGCGCTGGTCGCCGGCTTGCCGATCGCCGTGGAGATCATGGACTACAACGAGCACGCCATCGGTGCCGGCACCAACGCCAAGGCGGCGGCGTACATCGAACTGCGCGTGGCCGGCGGGCGTCCGGTGCACGGCGTGGGCATCGACGAGAACATCACCACCGCCAGCTTCAAGGCGCTGTTCAGCGCGCTGAACCGGTCGCTGAGCCAGCAGCAGGCCAAAGCGGCTTGATGCGCTGATCGACCAGAAGAGCCCGCAGAGATGCGGGCTTTTTTGTGCGCGCTGGATGAGATTAACAGGCTGCAGAAAGCAGGCCATCATTTAGCCTTCATTCATGGGTATACTGCGCGAGCCCTCCCCCACTCATGCAAGGAGCACCATGAGCTATTGCCTGGCGCGCGCACCGCGCCACCGCCCGCTGGAATGCAATCGATGAGCATCCCATTGAGTGAACGGATCGGCGCCATGGGGCTGGTTGACCAACTGCGTCATCGCGAAATGGCCATCCAGGAGCACCTGGACTTGCCTCGGCGCCGGGCCGAAGTGGCCGAAGGCATTCGCACTTACTACCAGAGCCATGGCATCGCCTTCGACGAAGCAACGGTCGAGGAAGGCGTACGTCAATTCTTCGCACGACGCCTTGAATTCCAAGCCCCTGCACTGGGCTTCACACAACGCCTGCTGACTCGTCTGGCCATGGCCTACCGACCGCTGCTAAAAGGCGTGGCCTACAGCGTGCTGCTGATCGCCTTGGGCCTGGGCACACTGTTTCTGGTGGAGAGTGGACTAAACATTCGGGCGGGCCTGAGCGCCGACCAATTGGCCATCGATGTCCAGCTGTTGCAGATGGATTTAGCTGCGCAGCGCCAGCGTTTGGAGCAATCCAAGGCGCGTCAGGCACGCCAACCGGTTCCAGTGGTGGCGGATCTGCTCGTCAAGGTCGAGCGTCTGCTGCCCAGCCCCAGCCAATCATTGAATGTCGTACGACCCGATCCGATCACCCGCGACAACCGCGCGCCCTTCAATGCTCGAATCGAACAAGCGTACTTCGTGTTGGCCGGCGCGCAAAACAACCTGGCAAAGGCCAGAAAACGACTCAACCGCGTGGAGCACGTCTACATCAGCCTCGACCGGCAGCAGCAATTGCAGGATCGCCTGAATGCCATGCCGCTGCCCAAGGCCGATCATGAGCAACTGGCTGACTGGCTCAACCGTGCCGGTGAAGATATCGCCAAGCTGCAACTGGAAAAGGCCGACTCCACCCTCGACGCAGTGAAGGACTACCTGATTTACGCCGCAGAACCCCTGACCATCGAGCTGATCGATCGCCCCGGCATCAAGTCGGGTGTGGAGCGCTGTTACGAAAACGCCGGCTGCAGCCCGAACAGCACCCGAGGCAAAAGCTGGTATCTGATCGTCGAACCCTTCGACGCTGCCGGTAAGCAGACGTGGGCGCCGGTGACCAGCGTGGAGACCGGCAAGACCCGTTGGGCCAATCGTTTCGGTGTCCGCGTCAGTTACGACGAGTATCTGCGGGTCCGGCAGGACAAGCTCGAAGATGGCCATATCAGCCAACGCCTGATCGGCAGAAAACCGGTGAACAGCCTGAGCATACACTTCAGCCAGAGCACCTACGCTACCCCCGACATGATTCTGGAATGGTAATGCCATGACACCGATCACCCTTGTCAATGCGCTCGAACACAACTCGCGCCAAGCCGAACAGACCAGACGTGACGCTGAGCAAGCGCTGTATACCCAGCTTGACCAAGAAGCCCGACTGGAAGACCAGATCACCTCGAAGCTGGGCCAGATTGCCGCCCTGCAGCTGAATATCGCCCCCGATCAAGACCTGCATACGCGGCAGTTGTTCGAGCAGCGCGAGTACGCCCGAGCGAACCTTATCCAGGCGCTCGAACGAGTCGAGCATTTGATAGCCGCCCAACTGGATAAACGTCAGCAAGTGCGCAGTGATCTCGGCCAACTCGATGCCCAGGCCCAGCGTCTGCTCGACGAGGATCCTGCTTTCGCCCAATTGCTGGAACAACTGAATGCGGCCCGGCAAGCCGAACAGCAGTCCGATGCGGGTTACGAGGAAATCCGCAACGAGTGCGCCAACAAACTGGAGGGTTACAAGAGCAACACGCTCTACCGTTTCCTCAAGGCCTGTAGCTATGGGACCGAACAATACCGGCCTTACCCCTTCCAGCGCGCACTGGACAACTACCTGGCGCGCAAGGTCGACTTTCACGTCAACTACGCCAACGAACAGACCTTGCTGGCCATGTACACGCGCAACGAGACCCAGCGCCAGACCCTCGCCCAGGCGCGGCAGCAATTGCAGGCGCAACACCAGCAGCATCTGGAAAAAGCCCGAGAAGCAGCTGGCATGCAAGCCCTGCAGGCCGAGGAACAAGAGCTGGAAGTGTTGTTGAGCGAGGCCAAGGCCGACGCCAGCTCGCTGCATGCTCAACTGGCCGACTTCAATCAGCAACGCGATCCCCATCTGTTGCAGATTCGCCAGAGCATCACCGACAGACTCAGGGCACGCCCCTTGGCCGAGCTGATCATCGAGGCAGCCAAAACACCGAGCCCGGACGACGATGTCCTGGTAGGCGACCTGCAGTTGCTGCACGCGCGGCTACGGGAGATTCAGCAACCGCTGAGGAGCCTGCGCGACCAGAGCGACAACCAGCGCCAACGCTATGACCGGGCCAAGACCCTGGAGTACGCGCTGCGCGATGCCCATTACCGCGACCCAAGCCATATGTACCAGCTGCAGCAGCCCATCGAGCAAATACTCGACGACTACATGCGCGGCCAGCTGGAACAGTCCGACGTTCAGCGCTTGCTCGATGAAGGTCGGCAGTTCGTGTCGCCACAGCTTCCAGTTGACGACCGGAGCAACTCGGCCAGCTCCCATGGCAGCAGCTTCTCCACGTCAGGCAGTTTCGGTGGAAGCGGTTTCAGCACCTCCAGCAGTTCCGGCGGTGGTGGTTTCCGCACTACCAACAGTTTCTGAATCGCGCAACTCAATTGCAGATACCCACTCAGGCAAGGATCACCATGAGCCAATACCTCGAACGCGCCCTCGACGGCCTGCGCAAAATCGGCATCGCCTTCGGTCAGGCGCCCCAGCCAGCACCAGTACTGAGCCTGCTGGACAAGGTCGCGCACTACGACAACCAGCGTGTCACCGGCATCGCCGCAGTACTGCAGCAGGCGTCACTGTTCAACCAGACCGTACGCGAGCAGATCGCCGGAATGGATATCTCTCACCGCTACATGGATATCACCGACAGCTTCACGTCAATTCGTGAAGATGCGGCTGCCATGGCCACCTGGATGGACGATGGTCGCCTGGATACCCTCGAACGCCTCAAGCTGGCCTGGATGCGCATGCTGCGAGGCTCGATCCCGAGCCGCTTCGAGGACATCCGCAAGCACTACCTGGACGTTTGCGCGGCCGCCAGCGATCAGATCACTCGCGAAAGCCTGATTCTGGAAGCGTACATGGACTTCCGCCTGGCCATGAAGACTGCCGAGGTCGATGCCCAGCAAGTACTGGCCATCGCAGGGCAGTCCCTGCAGGAGTGCAGCAGTGCCCTGGACACCGCCAACGCTACCGTGGCGGCGGCCGCAAGCGAAGCGCCCGCCCGCATCGCGGCACTTGAGCTGGTGCGTGACGAAGCGGTGCGAGCCCTGCAGAACGAAGACAAGAGCTACCAGATCGTCAAGGATATCGCTGACGACCTACGGGTTGGCTACAACACCGCCGAGATGGTTTTTGCCCGCATCAGCCAGGTGCATGTGGTCAAGGAGCGTCAGTACCAGCGAATGGTGTCGTTCTTCGCCACTAACGAAATCGTGCTCACCAGCCTTGCGGTTTCGTTCACCGCCAACCAGGGCATGGCCGAGGCCACCCATACCCTCAACGCCACCACCTCCGGTATCAACAAGGGCCTGGAAGCCCTGGGCGAGCTGGGCAACCAGCAACTGGGGGCGGCGATGAAAGCCAGCTATGGCTCGACCCTGCGCGTCGAATCGGTGCGCGCCCTGGCCCAGGCCACCCTGGATTTCCAGAATGACATGAAAGGCCTCACCGAAACCTACCGTGCCGAGTCGAGCAAGGCCGCGCTGGAAATTTCCACCGCAGTCGAAGACGCCAAGCGCGCCTTCGCCTCCTTGCTGAGCAAAGCCGCGCAATGAGCAATGGCTCGCTCAGCGAACAGATGGGGGCCATGGCCCTCGTCGACGAGCTGCGCCTGCAGCAGCGCCAGGTTCAGGAGCATCTGGACCTGGCGCTGCGTCGCGCCGAAATCGTCGAACGCATTCGTGGCTACTACCAGCGCCAGGGCATCGCTTGCGATGACAGCCTGATCGAGCAAGGGGTACGCGAGTTCTTCGCCCGCCGCCTGCGGTTCGAGGCGCCGCAACTGTCCTGGCCCCACAGGTTGCTGGCGGGGATGCTCCTGCGCCGCAGGCTGCTGGCCTGGGGGGGGCTGACGGGGGTCGCCTTGCTGGGCGGTGCCCTGCTGACGGCAAATCTGCGCCAACCTGTGGCGCCCACCCGACCGACCGAGGTCAGCGCCCCTGCCAATAAGGGCCTGGGGGTGCCAGCGCCAGCCTGGACAAGGGAAGCGGACCGAGCGGCGCACCAGGCACGCCTGGACCAGTACACTCAGTTGATGGCCCGCTTGGAAGCCATGCCGCTACCGGAAGACGTGCGCGCCAAGCTGCTGCCGTTCGCCCGTTCCACCGGCGCGCTGGTGGCCGATCATGGGCCGGCCAAGGCCATTCAGGCATTGCGCGAGCTGCAGGTGTACGTCGACTACACCGAAGCGCAGCTGCAACTGCGCATCCCCGACGGCGCCGGACAGCTATCCGGTTACGAACGCTGCCGCAAGACCTCGGCGTGCCAGCCAGGCAGCGAGGACGGCAAGGCATGGTTCCTGGTGTTTCAGGCACGCGACCCGCAGGGCAAGGTGGTGACGATGCCGCTCGCCAACGGCCACACCGGCGCGATCGCCCTCGCCGACTCCCTCGGTGTGCAGGTCACCCACGCGCAGTACCTGAAAGCCCAGCAGGTCAAGCAGGCCAAGGGCCGCGTCGATAATCCGGTCATCGGCCGCAAGGATGCCTACAACCTGAGCAGGCACTTCGACAATCGCGTCTTTGCCGGTAGCAGCTTCGACAATCCGGCCGACACCAACCAGTCCATCGTCTCCGCCAGCTTCTGATGACCCGCCAATGACCGTCTCACTTTCCGAACAGATGGGGGCCATGGCCCTGGTCGACGAGTTGCGCCACCAGGAACTCGCACTGCAGGAGCACCTGGATCTGCCGAAGCAGCGCAGCGAAGTAAGCGAACGCATACGCAGCTATTACCAGCGCAACGGCATCCATCATGAACAGACGCATGTCGAACAGGGCGTTCGGGCATTCTTCGCCCAACGCCTGGTCTTCGAAGCGCCGCCGCTGAGCAGGTGGGAGCGCTTGCTGGTGCGCCTGGCCCTGTCGCCCTCGCTGCTGATCCCTCCAACTGCGGCCGTACTGGCTGTCGGCGCCCTGAGCTGGGCACTGCTTGCTGGTTGGATATGACCGAACCATGACACCCGACACCCTGTTCATCGCGATCGACAACTACACCCGTAGCACCCTGCTGGCGCAGCGTGAAGCCGAAGAAGACTTGCGTGAGGCCATTGCTCGCGAGGTCAGGCTTGAGTGTCTGATGGCCGAGAAACTCAATGAACTTGCCAGTTTCCAACTGGAACAAGGCCCAGAGCTTGATCCTGAGACCCGACAACTGCTGGCCGAACGCGAAAGCGCACAAGCCGAGCTGCACGACCACATCGATCGCCTGCAACGGCTGATCGAGGCGCGCCTCGAGACTCAGCGCCACCTACAGACACACATCGGTACACTTGAAACCCAGGCACGTACTCAACTTGAGAAAGACCCGGCATACCTGAGCCTGACTGCGCACATTCGCCGAGCGCTGGACAACGAGCCGCAAGCCGAACTGGCTTATGTGGAGATCCGCGACGAGTGCAGGGCAAAGCTGGTAGCGTACTGGAACAACCCGATATTCCGCGCCCTGGTATTACGCGACTACGCAACCGAGCGCTACAGACCTCGCTTGCTGCGTACCTGGCTCGATGACTTCCTGGCCCGCAAGGTGAGTTTCCAGGTAAACCAGGCCAACGAACAGATGCTCCAGGCAATGCTCGACCGCAATGAAGTACAAAGGGAACAGCGCATGCGCGACAGGGAGCAAATGGGACGTGAACACCAGGCGTATCTGGACGAGGCGTACCATAGGCTGGGCTTGCCGGCGCTCTGGGCACAGGACGATGCTCTCGACCACGAACTGTCCGAGGCGAAGGCCGAAGTCGATGCCTGGTACCTGCAATTGAGCGCCTTCAACCAGGGGCTGGATCGCAACCTGCAACGCATTCGCGAGCAGCTCACTGCGAAACTCAAGACCCGCCCGCTTGCGCAACTCATGCAGCACGCCGCCGCCACACCGGATGAGACCGATGATGCGTTGGTGAGTGAGCTACAGGGCTTGCACCCACGCCTGCTTGCACAGCAGGAGGCCAGCACCAGGCTGCTGCAGGTGCGTGACCGCGCGAGCTTCGACCATGAGCGCGCGCTGGCACTGGATCGCGCCTTGCGCAACGACTTTTACCAAGATCGCAACAGCCGCTACATCACCCCTCGTCCGATCAGGCAGTTCATCGAGGCCTACCAGCGAGGCGAGATGGACCTGCAGGCGATCAAGACCCTGCTTACCAGCGCACGGACCCTGATCGACCCCAGCCGGCCTGGCAGCGGCTGACAATTATCGGCCTAAATGACTCAGGCAAAAAAAAGGGGCGCCGACCAAGCGCCCCACAAGCCGTGTAGCACACAACGAAATCTGTCAGTCCAGCAATGCCATCGCCTCGGCGCTGCACGCCTCGATCCGCGCCCAGTCGCCGTTCTTGATCCAGCTGCTGTCGAGCATCCAGGTGCCACCCACGCACATCACATTGGGCAGGGCCATGTAGTTGCGCACGTTGGCCGGGTTCACCCCACCGGTCGGGCAGAAGCGAATGTCGCCGAATGGGCCGGCAAAGGCCTTGATCGCCGCCACGCCACCACTGATCTCCGCCGGGAACAGCTTGAAGCGACGGTAGCCGAGGGCATAGCCCATCATGATCTCCGACGGCGTGCTGATACCCGGCAGCAGCGGAATGTCACTGTCCACGCCCGCTTCGAGAATGTCCTGGGTGATGCCCGGGGTAACGACGAACTGCGCGCCCGCGGCCTCGACGGCGGCGAACATGCCACGGTCGAGCACGGTACCGGCGCCGACGCACAGCTCGGGGCGCTGCTCGCGCAGCACCTGGATGGCCTTCAGGCCGTGCTGCGAGCGCAGGGTCACTTCCAGGGTGCGGATGCCGCCGGCGGCCAGGGCGTCGGCCAGAGGCAGGATGTCTTCCTCACGGGCGATGGTGATCACCGGCAGGATGCGCGCCTTGTCGCAGATCGCGTCGATCCGCGCGGCTTTGTCGGCCATCGAGAGCAAAGGCTGTGGGCGTTCGAGGGTGGTCATGACAATGGGTCCTTGGCTCATGGGCACCAGTAGATGTCCAGGGGGTCGTGAAGAAAAGCGCGAATCGGCATTTCGGTAGGGTCTTCGGCCGCCAGGGCGGCACGCAGGGTGGCGAGCTTGCCCGCGCCTTGCACGGACAGGGCGATGAAGCCGGCGCTGGCCAGCAGCGCGCGGGTCATGCTCAGGCGCTGGTGCGGCACGCTCGGCGCCAGCATCGGCAGGCAACGACGCTCGCCGACCTTGGCCAGGCCCTGGCGCAGGTTGGGGCTGGCCGGGAACAGCGAGGCCGTGTGGCCGTCGTCGCCCATGCCCAGCACCAGCACATCGATCGGCGGCAGGTCGGCGAGCACCTGGTCAGCCTGCTCGGCGGCAGCCTCCAGGGTCGCGGCACTCTGGTACAGGCCGATGAAGCGCGCCTTGGCCGCCCCGCCCTTGAGCAGGTGGCGGGCCAGCAGGCCGGCGTTGCTGTCTTCGTGTTCCACCGGCACCCAGCGCTCGTCCGCCAGGCTCACGGTGACCTTCGACCAGTCCAGCACCTCTGCCGCCAGTTTCTCGAGAAACGGCACCGGGCTGCGGCCGCCGGACAGCACCACGCAGGCCTGGCCCTTGCTGGCGATGGCCTGGCGCAGGCGCTCGGCCACATCACGGGCCAGGGTCGCCGCCAGGGTTTTCGCATCAGCCAGCTGATGCGCCTTAACCGTCGCCGGCAGTTGCAGTTCAGATATCGCCATACCAGGCCCTCCCATCGCGAGTGATCAATGCAATCGAGCTCATCGGCCCCCAGGAACCGGCCGCATAGGGCTTGGGCGCGTCGCCGCTGGTTTTCCAGCCGGCGATCAGCTGATCGCACCATTTCCAGGCGTATTCGATCTCGTCCTTGCGCACGAACAGGTTCTGGTTGCCGCGCATCACTTCCAGCAGCAGACGCTCATAGGCGTCCGGAATCCGCGCGCTGCGCCAGGTGTCGGAGAAGTTCAGTTGCAGCGGGCCGCTGCGCAGTTGCATGCCCTTGTCCAGGCCCTGCTCCTTGGTCATCACCCGCAGCGAAATGCCTTCGTCCGGCTGCAGGCGGATGATCAGCTTGTTGCCGATCTGCAAACGCTGTTCCGGGGCGAAGATGTAGTGCGGGGTTTCCTTGAAATGGATGACGATCTGCGACAGCTTCTGCGGCATGCGCTTGCCGGTGCGCAGGTAGAACGGCACCCCCGACCAGCGCCAGTTGCGGATATCGGCGCGCAGGGCGACGAAGGTCTCGGTGTCGCTCTGGGCGTTGGCGTTGTCCTCTTCCAGGTAGCCCGGCACCGGCTTGCCGTCACTGAAGCCGGCAATGTACTGGCCGCGCACCACATGGGTGCTCAGGCCTTCGCCAGTGATCGGCGCCAGTGCCTTGAGCACCTTGACCTTCTCGTCGCGGATGCTATCGGCCGACAGGTCGCTGGGCGGGTCCATGGCGATCAGGCAGAGCAGCTGCAACAGGTGGTTCTGGATCATGTCGCGCAGCTGGCCGGCCTTGTCGAAGTAACCCCAGCGGCCCTCGATGCCGACCTTCTCGGCGACGGTGATCTCCACATGGGAGATGGAATTCTGGTTCCACTGGGTTTCGAACAGGCTGTTGGCGAAACGCAGGGCGATCAGGTTCTGCACCGTCTCCTTGCCCAGGTAGTGGTCGATGCGGTAGACCCGGCTCTCGGGGAAGAACCGCGCCACGGCGTCGTTGACCCGGCGCGACGACTCCAGGTCGTGGCCGATGGGCTTTTCCAGCACCACTCGGGTGCGCGAGGCCAGGCCGGCCTTGTCGAGGTTCTCGCAGATCGCGCCGTAGACCGCCGCGGCCGTGGCGAAGTAGGCGATCAGCGGCTGCCCGCTCGGCGCCTGTTCGGCCAGGGCCTGGTAGCCCTCGGGTTCGACGAAGTCCAGGTGCAGGTAGCTCAGGCGCCCGAGGAAGCGCCCCAGGGAAGCGGCATCGATCTCGGCCTCCGGCACATGGCGGCGCAGGTGGGCTTCGATGTTGTTCAGGTGTTCCTGCACGCTGCCCGGCTCGCGGGCCAGGGCCAGCAGGCGGGTGTCCGGGTGCAGGAGGTCGGCGCGGTCGAGCTGGTACAGCGCGGGAAACAGCTTGCGCAATGCCAGGTCGCCGAGGGCGCCAAAGAGGGCGAAGGTGCAGGGTTCGACACTGATCGCGGCCATGATGTTGGTTCTTTTATAAATGTTGGACTAGGAATACCGGTTTCAACCCTGCTTTTCAAGGGTTAATGTAGTAAAAACCACAACATCCAATACAGCCATTACAGACAAGTGGTGTGACAATCTTACCGACAGTACGATACACGCCACCGCAAAAAGCCAGCTTCCCGACCCAAGGACACACCATGGACCGCGTGCGCAACCTCCTGGAACAGATCCAGGGCCGCCTCGACGAGCTGAACAAGGCCGAACGCAAAGTCGCCGAAGTCATCCTCCTCAACCCGCAACAGGCCACCCGCTTCAGCATCGCCGCCCTGGCCCAGGCGGCCAAGGTCAGCGAACCGACGGTCAACCGCTTCTGCCGCTCGTTCGGCGTCAGCGGCTACCCCGAGCTCAAGCTGCAGCTGGCCCAGAGCCTGGCCAGCGGCGCCGCCTATGTCAGCCGCGCGGTGGAGGCCGACGACGATCCGGCCGCCTACACCCAGAAGATCTTCGGCAGCGCCATCGCCTCGCTGGACAGCGCCTGCCAGGCGCTCGACCCGCAGCAGGTCAGCCGCGCCGTGGACATGATGATCCAGGCCCGACAGATCCACTTCTTCGGCCTCGGCGCCTCGGCCCCCGTGGCCCTCGACGCCCAGCACAAGTTCTTCCGCTTCAACCTCGCCGTGTCGGCCCATGCCGATGTGCTGATGCAGCGCATGCTGGCCTCGGTGGCCCACACCGGCGACCTGTTCGTAATCATTTCCTACACCGGGCGCACCCGCGAACTGGTCGAGGTGGCGCGCCTGGCCCGGGAAAACGGCGCCTCGGTGCTCGGCCTGACCGCCGCCGGCTCGCCCCTGGCCCAGGCCTGCAGCCTGAGCCTGCACATTCCGCTGCCGGAAGACACCGACATCTACATGCCGATGACCTCGCGGATCATCCAGCTCACC
The DNA here is from genome assembly GCF_036324045.1 of Pseudomonas carassii. Lineage (NCBI taxonomy): Bacteria > Pseudomonadati > Pseudomonadota > Gammaproteobacteria > Pseudomonadales > Pseudomonadaceae > Pseudomonas > Pseudomonas carassii. The sequence goes on from NZ_JAZDCT010000042.1 coordinate 15,924, forward strand.
GTGCTCGACGTGCTGGCTACCGGCATGACCCTGCGCCGCGGCGTGGACTTCCAGCCGCACCTGCGCAAGATCAAGGAAAGCCTCAACGCCAGTCGCTACCCGATCGAGGACGACGACCTCAACTGAGCCGGTGCGCCTGCAGTCGCAGGTGCGCCCGCTCCCCCGGCGCCAGGCTCAGGCCCTCGCCACTGCCGCTGGCCGCCTCGACGCAGACAAAGCCCTGGCATTCACGCCCGGTCACGCCCATCAACGGGCGATTGCCCGGGTGCCAGACCACGGTGTCGTCGCTGTCGCCGGTGTCGATGCACAGCTCGCGCTGCCAGTCCGGATCCTGCAACTGCACCTTGGGTGTGCCCGGGTAGACTTTCTGGCAACCGCCCTTGAGGGTCAGCGCGCCATCCTCACGGCAGGCCTGGCGATTGAGGCGATCGTAGCCTTGGATATCCTCGAGCCCGGACAGCGCTATCTTCGACACGTCGCTGATTCGCCAGTAGGCCAGCAGCGCATGACTCAGCTGGCAGGGCTCGCTGTCCTGGTGCTCGGTGCTCAGGCTCAGCTCCATGCTCGCGCCGAGCCGGGCGTGCAGGTCGACCTGCCAGTCGCACAGGTCCAGGCGCCACTTCAGGGTCACGCCCTCATCATCCTCACTGCTGTCCACCAGCTTCCAGTCCAGCAGGCGCGCCCAGCCGTGGGCCGGCCACAGGTCCTCGCTGGGGTGACGGCCATACCATGGCCAGCATACCGGCACGCCCCCACGGATGGCGCCCACCTGCGGCCACTGCTCGGCGCACCACAGCCAGGGCTTTTCGCCGGCAGGCTGGAAATGCAGCAGCTGCGCGCCCTGACGGCTGAACACCGCCTGGCAGCAGGGGTGGTCGATGATCAGCACATCGCGCTGCTGGTAACGCTCCCACTCGAAGGTCGGCCTGGGCCGTTGCGAGGTGAAGAAGCGATGTAGCGGATGTTCAGGCATGGTTCCGAGCTCTTTTGTTGTTCGAGATAGCGCTGTCTCGACCCGTGCCCGCTAACCACTGCTGGCCAGTGGTTAGCGGGAGGTCGAGATGGATGGCGTAAATTTACAACAATTTTTCTCAGAATGACGACTGAATCTTCAACCCCGCGACCAGCGCGTTATCCACCTCGTCCACACCGCCCGGACTCTTGATGTACTGCAGGTTCGGGCGCACGGTCAGCCAGTTGGTGACGTGGAAACCGTAGTAGAGCTCGGCGTTGTACTCGGTGCGCTGCAGCGGCGCGAAGCCCGGGTTGTCGTAGTCGTTGATACCGCTCTGGGCATTGAGCAGCTCGGCACGCTTCTTCACGTCGTCGTTGACGTGGATGCGGGCGATGCCGAAGCCGATGTCGTCCTTGGGCCGGGCGTCGAAGGCGCCCTTGTAGACCAGGCCGACCTGCTGGTAGTTATCGACCACGTTGGTGGCCTTGTCGTGCACGGTGAAGTTGGCGAACAGGCTCAGGCCGCGATTGACGTCGCCGGCATGGGCGGTGACCTGCTGCTGCGCCACCACCCACCAGCCGTGCTTGCTGGAGTGCGACTTGAACGCCGCGCCGGTCAGCGCCTGCGGGTTGCCGTTGATGTCGTCGTAGACGTCGTCGGCCTTGGCGGTGCTGTAGTAGTAGCCCAGGCGGTACTCGCCCGGCAGGCCATTGACCTTGGGCGACCACACCGCCTCCACCGGCAGGATCGCGCCCTTGGTGCCGCTGCCGCTGAGCTTGAAGCCGTTGCCGGTCTCAAGGTTCGACGGGTTCTGCTCGTAGGCGCCGACCTGGACGAAGAATTCCGGGGTGATGTTGTACTTGACCCGCAGCGCCCACTGGCTGACCGGCCAGTTGTACCAGATGCCGCCGACCCAGTTGCCCACCTGCGAGCCGCAGAACGCCAGGTTCTGGAAGTCGCAGGGGAAGCTGTTGAAGTCCTCGCCCTCGCCGAAGCGGCCGAATTTCACGTCCAGCGCGCCGTCGAAGTACTTCTGCTTGATCCACATCTGGGTCAGGCGCCAGGTCTGGCCCCGGCCCCAGACTTCCTGCACCGAGCTGAACTGCCCGGCGCGCGGGTCACTGATGCGGTCGTTGGACAAGTTGCGGCCGCTACGTTCGGTGATCGCCAGTTTGAACTCGGTGTCCTTCCAGCCGAAGATCTTCTCCAGGTCCAGGTGCGCGCCCAGGGCGAACTGGTCGCTGTAGCGCGCGGTCTTGTCGTCGTTGTAGCCGCCGTGCAGATTGCCGGCCACCTCGCCGACATAGTCGAGGGTGAAGTCGTAGCCCTTCTCCAGCAACTCGGTGCGGGTGCCGCCCCAGTCGCCGGTCATCCATTTCGATTCCGACGAGAAAGCCTCGGCGGCCTGGGCCCCGCTGCTGCCGACCACGGCCAGCAGTGCCAGTGAACCCAGCGTCCTGATGCGATTGCGATGTTCCATCCCTTTGCGTCCTCTTTTCTTGTTATTAACAGAACGAATCAACGGCCAGGTCTTTTCTGTGGGAGCGGCCTTGTGTCGCGAAAGGGCTGCAGAGCAGCCCCAGCGATTGTGCGGGTTGCTCAGATCCCGGGGCCGCTACGCAGCCCTTTCGCGACGCAAGGCCGCTCCTACAGGGACCGCGTCCGGTTTAGCGGCCTTTGAAGCGAGTCACGTTGTCCTTTACGGCGGTGGCGGCAAGGTCCAGGCGTTCGCCGCTGCTGGCGTCGAACAGCAGCACCCGCGCCGGGTCGAACTGCAGGTTGAGGCTGTCGCCGACCCGGCATGCCACATCCGGCGCCAGGCGGCAGCACACCTTGGTCTGGTTGAGGGTGACGAACACCAGCAGGTCCGGGCCGGTGGGTTCGGTGACCTGTACTTCGGCGCGGATGCCCGGCAGGCCATTGCCCTGCTCCGCCCCCAAGGCGATCTGCTCCGGGCGCACGCCGAGGATGATCTCGCGGCCTTCCAGCTCGTCCGCCGCCACGCCCAGCGGCAGCTCGCAGCGCGCCTGGCCGCTGTCGAGCAGCGCCAGCACGCGGCCGTCCTGCTTCGTCAGGCGCACCGGGATGAAGTTCATCGGCGGCGAACCGATGAAGCTGGCGACGAACAGGTTGGCCGGATCGTTGTAGATCTGCTGCGGCGTGCCGAACTGCTGGATGATGCCGTCCTTCATCACCGCCACCTTGTCACCAAGCGTCATCGCCTCGATCTGGTCGTGGGTGACGTACACCGTGGTGGTTTTCAGGCGCTGGTGCATCAGCTTGATCTCGGTGCGCATCTCCACCCGCAGCTTGGCGTCGAGGTTCGACAGTGGCTCGTCGAACAGGTAGATCTTCGGCCGCCGCGCCAGCGCCCGGCCCATGGCCACGCGCTGCTGCTGACCGCCGGACAGCTGCCCGGGCTTGCGCTCGAGCAGGTGCTCGATCTGCAGCAGCTTGGCGACCCGTGCCACCTCCTGGTCGATGGCGGCCTGGGGCATCTTGCGGATCTTCAGGCCGAAGGCGATGTTGTCGCGCACGTTCATGGTCGGGTACAGCGCGTAGGACTGGAACACCATGGCGATGTCGCGATCCTTCGGGCTCATGCCGCTGACGTCCTCGTCGTCGATGAGGATCGCCCCGCCGCTGATGCTTTCCAGGCCGGCGATGCAGTTCATCAGCGTCGACTTGCCGCAGCCCGAGGGGCCGACCAGGATCAGGAACTCGCCGTCCTTGATCGCCAGCTGGATGTCCTTGAGCGTGTCCGGCAGGCCCACGCCGTAGGTCTTGTGCACATTGCGAAGTTCGAGTGTTGCCATGACTTACCCCTTGACCGCGCCGGCGGTCAGCCCGCGCACGAAATACTTGCCCGCGACCACGTAGACCAGCAGCGTCGGCAGCCCGGCGATCATCGCCGCGGCCATGTCGACGTTGTATTCCTTGGCCCCGGTGCTGGTGTTGACCAGGTTGTTGAGGGCCACGGTGATCGGTTGCGAGTCGCCGCTGGAGAACACCACGCCGAACAGGAAGTCGTTCCAGATCTGGGTGAACTGCCAGATCAGGCAGACCATGATGATCGGCGTCGACATCGGCAGGATGATCCGCCCGAAGATGGTGAAGAACCCGGCGCCGTCCAGGCGCGCGGCCTTGACCAGCGCCTCGGGGATGCTCACGTAGTAGTTGCGAAAGAACAGCGTGGTGAAGGCCAGGCCGTACACCACGTGCACCAGCACCAGCCCGCTGGTGGTGCTGGCCAGGCCCAGCTTGCCGAGGGTGAACGAGGCCGGCAGCAGCACGGTCTGGAACGGCAGGAAGCAACCGAACAGCAACAGGCCGAAGAACAGCTGCGAGCCACGGAAGCGCCACATCGACAGCACATAGCCATTGAGCGCGCCGATGGCGGTGGAGATCAGCACCGCCGGCACAGTGATCAGGATCGAATTGACGAAGTAACCGCTGACCGTGGCCCAGGCCTTGCTCCAGCCGATGGCGGTGAACGCGGTCGGCCAGCTCAGCAGGTTGCCGCTGCCGATGTCCTCGGGGCTCTTGAAGCTGGTCAGCAGCATCACCACCAGCGGCACCAGGTACAGCAGCACGGCCAGCAGCAGTACGGCATGGATGGCGATGCGGCTGAGGTTCAGTACGGGTTTGTCGGTCAGGCTAGTCATGGCGTTTGCCCCGCAATTCGGAATACAGGTACGGCACCAGGATCGCCAGGATCGCGCCGAGCATCAGGATCGCGCTGGCCGAGCCCATGCCCATCTGTCCACGGCTGAAGGTGAACGAGTACATGAACATGGCCGGCAGGTCCGAGGAGTAGCCCGGACCACCGGCGGTCATCGCCGCCACCAGGTCGAAGCTCTTGATGGCGATGTGCGCGAGGATCATCAGCGAGCTGAAGAACACCGGACGCAGGCTGGGCAGCACCACGGTCCAGTAGATCCGTGGCAGGCTGGCGCCATCGAGCTGGGCGGCGCGGATGATCGACTGGTCGACACCGCGCAGGCCGGCGAGGAACATCGCCATGATGAAACCCGAGGCCTGCCACACGGCAGCGATCACCAGGCAGTAGACCACGCGGTCGGGGTCGATCAGCCAGTCCAGGCGAAAGCCTTCCCAGCCCCAGTCGCGCAGCAGCTTGTCCAGGCCCATGCCGGGGTTGAGCAGCCACTTCCAGGCGGTGCCGGTGACGATCATCGACAGGGCCATGGGGTAGAGGTAGATGGTGCGGATGAATCCTTCACGGCGGATGCGCTGGTCGAGCAGCACGGCGAGGAACACGCCGATGGCCAGGGTGATGCCGATGAACAGGCCACCGAACAACAGCAGGTTCTTGCTCGCCACCCACCAGCGGTCGTTGTCGAACAGCCGGGCGTACTGCGCCAGGCCCGCCCACTTGTAGGTGGGCAGGAAGGTCGAGGTGGTGAACGAGAGGACGAAGGTCCACAGGATGTAGCCGTAGAAGCCCACCAGGACGATGAACATGCTCGGCGCCAGCACCAGCTTCGGTAGCCAGCGCTGCAGCGCGTCCAGGGGGGAGGCCCGCAGGCGGGCGGTTGCTGTGGTCATGGTTCAGATCTCGTTTCGAGAAAGGCAGATAACCGTGCAGGAGCGGCCTTGCGCCGCGAAAGGGCCGCAGCGCGGCCCCGACAACAACCGGAGAGGCCAGGGGCTGCTATGCAGCCCTTTCCGGCCGGTCCGGCGCCCCGGCAAGGCCGCTCCTACACAGGCGCCTGACTACTTGGCGGCGTTGACTGCTGCGGCCAGTTTCTTCGCCGCATCCGCAGGATCGGCCTTCGGATCGTTGATGTAGTTGGTCACCACATCGAAGAACGCCCCCTGCACCGCCAGCGTGGTGGCCATGTTGTGCGCCATGCTCGGTTGCAGGCCGCCGGTCTTGGCGTCGGCCAGGAAGTCCTTGGCCGCGGTCTGGGCGCAGCTGTCGAAGCCATGCTTGCCCATGTCGGCGAGCATGTCGTTACGCACCGGGATCGAGCCCTTGTTGATGCTGAAGACCTTCTGGAACTCCTCGCCCAGCACCTTGCGGGCGATGTCCTGCTGGCCCGCCGCGGTGCCCTTGTCCTTCTGCTTGAACACCACCAGCGAGTCGATGTTGTAGAGGAAGGCCTGGTCGGTGCCGGGGAAGGCCACACACTGGTAGTCCTTGCCGGCGGTCTTCTTGGCCAGGGTCCATTCGCTCTTGGCCCAGTCGCCCATGATCTGCATACCGGCCTTGCCGTTGATAACCTTGGCCGCCTCCAGGTTCCAGTCCTGGCCCTTGCCGTCAGGGTCCATGTAGGTGGCGACTTTCTTCAGCTCGGTGAGCGCCTTGACCATCTCGGGGCCGGTCAGGGCCTTTTCGTCCAGTTCGACCAGCGCTTTCTTGTAGCCTTCTACGCCCATTACCGAGAGCACCACGCTCTCGAACACGGTGCTGTCCTGCCACGGCTGGCCACCGTGGGCCAGCGGGATGAAGCCGGCGGCCTTGAGCTTGTCACCGGCGGCATAGAATTCTTCGAGGGTGGTCGGCGCCTTGTCGATGCCGGCCTTCTTGAACACTTCCGGGTTGATCCACAACCAGTTGATGCGATGGATGTTCACCGGCACGGCCACGTAGTCGCCGTCGTACTTGACGGTGTCGGCGACCTTCTTGTCGAGCAGGCTGTCCCACTTCTCCGCTTTGGCCACGTCCTTGAGCACGTCAGGGTCGAGCAGGCCGGTGGCGGCCCAGTCCTGGATATCCGGGCCCTTGATCTGCGCCACGCCAGGCGGGTTACCGGCCACGGCGCGGCTCTTGAGCACGGTCATGGCGGTGGCGCCACCACCGCCGGCCACGGCACCGTCCTTCCAGGTGAAACCGTCCTTCTCGACCTGGGCCTTGAGCACATCGACCGCGGCCTTTTCACCGCCGGAGGTCCACCAATGGACGACCTCCACGCTGCCTTTGGAATCGGCGGCCTGGGCACTGAGGGAGAACAGGGAGGCAAAGGAGATCGCGGCGGCGAGACGAAGCGTCGAATGCATGGGAATACCTTTCTTGTTGTTATGCGAGGCAAGACTGTCGCTTGCATGGCATTGAGTGTAAGGAGCCCGCGTCCGTCGTCAGGTAACGAACGGATGCGCGAATGTCATCATCTGGTTACATAGCCAGGGCCGTGGCCAGGCTCGGCGCCAGCGGCAGGCGCGGCAGCAGCAGGGCCTGGTAGGCGTGGTAGAGGTCGGGCTTGCCGCCCCAGATCCGCGCACTGGGCAGCAAGGTCGCATCGAGCTCGTGGTGCCAGCTGCCGTGGCCGCGGTCGATGAAGTGGCTGGCGATAAAGTCCCAGAAGCTGCGATACCAATGTTCGTATTGAGCCTCGCCGGTACGCCGCAACAGGGCCGCGGCGGTGGCGCTGGCCTCGGCATGCACCCAGTGCAGGCGCTCGCGCACCACCGGGCGGTTGCGCCAGTCCAGGGTGTAGACCAGCCCCGGCGCGCCATCGGCTTGCCAGGCATGGCGGCAGGCGCTGTCGAACAAGCCTCTGGCGGCAGGCAGCAAGGACTCGGGCGCAGGCAGTTGCGCCCGTTGCAGGGCCGCCTCCAGGTGCAACACCAGGCGTGCCCATTCGAAGGCATGGCCGGGCGTGGTGCCGTAGGGGCGGAAGCCGTCGGCGGGGTTGTCGCGGTTGTAGTCGGGCACTGTCTGCCAGTGCTCGTCGAAATGCTCGGTGACCCGGAAACCGTCGGCGGCGGCCTGGGCCAGGATCAAACGCTGCACGATGCGCAGCGAACGCTCCAGCCAGCGCACGTCGCCGATGACATCGGCCAGGGCAAGAAACGCCTCGACGCCGTGCATGTTGCTGTTAGCGCCACGGTAGGCCTCCGCCTGCCGCCAGTCGCGGGAGAACGACTCACGCAAGGCGCCCTCCTCCTCGCACCAGAAGTGCTGCTCGATGACCCGGACCACGGCATCCAACAGTGCCTGGGCCTGCGTGACACCCGCTACCACCGCCGAGCTGGCGGCAAGGGCGACGAAGGCATGCAGGTAGGCGGCCTTGCCGGTGTCGCCGTGGCCTTCGGGCTGGGCGTACCAGCCGTCGTGCTCCTGGTCACGCAGCGGGCCCAGCAGGGCCTCGACGCCATGCTCGACCAGCCCGCGGCACCCCGGAACACCCTGGATATGCGCCAGGGCGAAGCTGTGGGTCATGCGCGCGGTGTTCATGGTCTCGGCCAGGGCGCAACGGGGCAGGCGGCCTTCGTCGTCGAGGTTGCCGAACCCCTGGGGCAGGCGCGAAGCCCTGGCGAAGGCGAGCAGGCGCAGGGCCTCGGCGTCGAGCCAGGCATGGTGTGTCGGGGAGTCGAGCCAGCTGATGGCCATGGGTGCACCCTCCTTGTTGTTGTCAGCCGATTCTAGTCAGCCGTCCTGGCTGGCATGTCACGAAGGCCTGCCGAATTGTCACCATGCAGTGACATCAGTCCTCTGTAGGAGCGGCCTTGTGCCGCGAAAGGGTTGCGAAGCAGCCCCAGCAATTTCAGATCCCTGGGGCCGCTTTGCGGCCCTTTCCGGCCGGTCCGACGCCTCGGCAAGGCCGCTCCTACAGGGAATCGTGTCAATCGGCCGTACGGGGTAGGTACAAGGTCACCCGCAATCCCCCTTCACGCAGATTGAACAAGCTCACCTCGCCGCCATGGCTGTGGGCGATGTTGCGCGCGATCCCCAGCCCCAACCCATAGCCCTGCTGCTGTCCGGCCAGCCGGAAGTGCGGCTCGAACACCTGCTCAAGACGTTGCTCCGGTACCCCCGGCCCCTGGTCGTCCACCTGCAGGACGAAGCTCTCGGCGCTGTCGATAATCCGCAGGTGCGCCCGCTCGCCGTACTTGATGGCGTTGTCGATCAGGTTGCCGATGCAGCGACGCAGGGCCAGCGACTTGCCGGGATACGGCGCCAGCGCCTGTCCCTCGAGGGTGATGCGGCCGTCGCCGAGGTAAGGTTCGGCGAGCATCTCCAGCACCTGGTTAAGGTCGATCGGCTCGATGTTCTCGTGAATATCGGTGTCCTTCACGCACTGCAGCGCACCCTTGACCAGCAGCTCCAGTTCGTCGAGGTCGCGACTGAATTTCGCTTGCAGCTTCTCGTCCTCGAGCAGCTCGACCCGCAGGCGCAGACGCGTGATCGGCGTACGCAGGTCATGGGAAATGGCGCTGAACAACTGGGAGCGCTCGGTGAGGTAACGGCTGATGCGCTCGCGCATGCTGTTGAACGCCCGCCCCACCTCGACCACTTCACTGCCGCCGCCCTCGGCCACCGGGGCCACGTCGGCGCCCAGCGACATTTCCCGCGCCGCCCGCGCCAGACGCTTGAGCGGCCGGCTCTGCCAGTGCACCAACAGGCCGATGAACAGCAACAGCAGGGCGGTGGTCATGGCGATGAAGCCAATCTGCTGGCGCGGCAGGCGCTCGGCCTCGAGGCTGGTGTAGGGCTCGGGCAGCAGCGAGGCAATGTACAGCCACTCGCCCTCGCCCAGGCGGATCTGGGTCACCAGCACCGGCGGATTGAGCGGTTCCAGGGTCAGCGAGTAGTGCGCCCAGGAACGAGGCAGCTCATCGAGTTTCAGGCCGCTGTTGAAGATCCGCAGGTCGTCGGGGCTGACGAACTCGACGGAAATCTCCATCTGCTGGCCCAGGCGCTCGTGCAACACCTCCTGGAACACGTCGATCACCGCCTGCTTGCGCGAGGTGATCGGCAGCACCGGCATCTCCAGCGGCTTGACGTTGAGCGAGACGAAGAAGCGCGTGCCGCCCATGCTGCGCAACTGATCGAGGACCATGGGCCGGTAGGCCACCGGTAGCGAACGGAAGTAGCTGACGCTGGCGCTCATCGAGTGAGCCAGGCTGCCGGCGCTGGCACGCAGGCCCTGCAGCTGGCTGGCGCGCAGTTGCGCCACCCAGATCAGGCTCGACAGCCCCTGGGCCAGCAAAACCACCAGCAAGGTCAGCAGCAGCATGCGCCCCAGCAGCGAGCGCGGCAGCAGACGCCAGCGGCGCTCGCTAGGCCGGGCAGACATTGGCCGCCAGCAGGTAGCCGCTGCCGCGTACGGTGCGGATCAGCCGAGGGGGTTTTTCCGTGTCGCGCAGGCGCTGACGCAAGCGGCTGACAGCCATGTCGACGATACGGTCCAGCGGCATCGGCTCGCGCCCGCGGGTGGCGTTGCCGATGGTGTCGCGGTCGAGGATCTGCTGCGGATGGTCGAGGAACAGCTTGAGCAGGGCGAAGTCGGCGCCGGAGAGGATCACCTCCTCGCCATCGCGGTGGAACAGGCGATGACTGATCGTGTCCAGGCGCCAGTCGTCGAAGGCCAGCACCGCACTGGCCGGCGCCGCCTGGCCGAAATCAGCGCGGCGCAACAGGGCCTTGATCCGGGCCTGCAGTTCACGTGGGCTGAAGGGTTTGCCGAGGTAGTCGTCGGCGCCCAGCTCCAGGCCGATGACCCGGTCGGCCTCGTCGGAACTGGCGGTCAGCATGATGATCGGCACCCGCGCCTGGCGTGGGTGCTCACGTACCCAGCGGCACAGGCTGAAGCCATCCTCGTCGGGCAGCATCACATCGAGGATCACCAGGTCATAGGGGTTGGCGTCCAGGGCGCGACGAAAGCCCTGGCCATCGGGTTCGGCATGGACCTGCAGGCCGCAGCGGGCGAGGTAGGTCTGCAACAGTTCGCGGATGTCCTGGTCGTCGTCGACCATCAGGATCGATTTGCCGGCAGTGGTCACAATGGTCAGTCCTCTTGTAAACGCAGATCTTAATGCCTGCTGTACGGGGCTGCCTTGCAGCCCTTTCGCGGCACAAGGCCGCTCCTACCGTTGATCGCGTTGCCCTGTAGGAGCGGCCTTGTGCCGCGAAAGGGCCGCGAAGCGGCCCCAGCGATCAATGGTCCAACGCTTGCTGCAAGGCCACCCCGGCCCCCAGCAACCCGGAAAACTCCGCCGTCACCAGCCATACCGGCACCCCGGCAAAATAACCACTCATGCAGCCCTTGTCGGCGAAACTCGCGGCGAATCCGCTGCCCAGGAACAACTCGGCGAAACGCGGAATCACCCCGCCGACAATGTAGACCCCACCCCGGGCGCCCAGGGTGAGCACGTTGTTGCCCGCCACCCGCCCGAGAAAGCGGCAGAACTGCTCGATCACCGCCAACGCCCGAGGCTCACCGGCCAGGGCCGCGTCGGTGATCTGCGCCGGGGTCTTGTGCGTCGGCGTGGCGCCGTCGAGCGCGCAGATCGCCTGGTACAAGCGCACCAGCCCACCGCCACTGAGCACCGTCTCGGCGCTGACATGGCCGATCTGCCGGTGAATCTCCTGATGGATCGCCGCCTCGCGGGCATTGCCCACCGGCAGGTCGACATGCCCGCCCTCCCCCGGCAGCGCCAGCCAGTGCTCGCCCAGGCGCATCAGGCTGCCCACGCCCAGGCCGGTGCCGGGGCCGATCACCAGTGCCGGGCGCGACGGGTCGGCGAGGCCTGCGCAGACCTCGCGGAATTCACCGTCGCGCAGCCGGGTCATGCCCAGGGCCATGGCGGAAAAATCGTTGATCAGCAACAGGCGCTCGACCTGCAGCGTCTGGCAGAACGCGCTGCGGCTCAGGCGCCAGTGGTTGTTGGTGAAGCGGAATTCGTCGCCGTCCACGGGACCAGCCACCGCCAGGCACACCGCCGCCAGGCCGCCACGGGCGATGCCCTGGTCGGCGAGGTAGGCCTCGATGGCCTGCTCGGGGCTGGTGTAGTCGGCGGTGGCCAGCACCTGGACCGCCTGCAGCCCGTTGTCGCGCCACAAAGCGAAACGTGCGTTGGTGCCGCCGATGTCGCCGACCAGCAAGGCCTTCATTTGAGGTTCTCCAGGGCCGAGGTGAAGGCGCTCGCGCCCTGCTCGGCGGAACTGAACGCCACGCGCATGAAGCCGAACAGCTCGCGCCCGCAGCCCAGGTCGTTGCCCGTGGGCGGCTCGGGCAGCTCACGGCTGGCCAGTTCCTCGGCCGAGACCATGATCCGCAGCGTGCCTTCGGCACCATCGACGCGCACGATATCACCATCGCGCACCCGCGCCAGCGGGCCGCCATCGAAAGCCTCTGGGCACACGTGGATGGCTGCCGGGATCTTGCCCGAGGCGCCGGACATGCGCCCGTCGGTCACCAGCGCCACCTTGAAGCCGCGATCCTGCAGCACGCCGAGGAACGGTGTCAGCTTGTGCAGCTCGGGCATGCCGTTGCAACGCGGGCCCTGGAAGCGCACCACGGCGACGAAGTCGCGCTCCAGTTCGCCGGCCTTGAACGCATCGGCCAGCGCCTGCTGGTCGTGGAACACCCGGGCAGGCGCCTCGACCACGCGGTGCTCAGGCGCCACCGCCGACACCTTCATCACGCCGCGCCCCAGGTTGCCCTCCATGACCCGCAGGCCGCCCTCGGCGGAGAACGGCCGCGCCACCGGGCGCAGGATGCTTTCGTCGAGGCTGTCCTTCGGCCCTTCGCGCCACACCAGTTGGCCATCCTCGAGGAACGGCTCCTGGGTATAACGGCGCAGGCCATGCCCGGCCACGGTGTTGACGTCCTCGTGCAGCAGGCCCGCGTCGAGCAGCTCGCGAATGAGGAACGCCATGCCGCCGGAGGCCTGGAAGTGGTTGATGTCGGCCTTGCCGTTCGGATAGACGTGGGACAGCGTCGGCACCACCTCGGACAGATCGGCCATGTCCTGCCAGGTCAGCTGGATGCCGGCGGCCTGGGCGATGGCCGGGATGTGCAGGGTGTGGTTGGTCGAGCCGCCGGTGGCGTGCAGGGCGACGATCGAGTTGACCAGCGCCTTTTCATCGACGATCTCGCCGATTGGCATGAAGTTGCCGCTGGCCTTGGTCATGCGCGTGACCTGGCGCGCGGCTTCGGCGGTGAGGGCATCGCGCAGTGGCGTGTACGGGTTGACGAACGAGGCGCCCGGCAGGTGCAGGCCCATCACTTCCATCACCAGCTGGTTGGTGTTGGCGGTGCCGTAGAAGGTGCAGGTGCCCGGACCGTGGTAGCTCTTCATTTCCGATTCGAGCAGTTGCTCGCGGGTGGCCTTGCCCTCGGCGTAGCGCTGGCGCACATCGGCCTTCTCCTTGTTGGAGATGCCCGAGACCATCGGCCCGCCCGGCACGAAGATGGTCGGCAGGTGGCCAAAGCGCAGCGCGCCCATCATCAGGCCGGGGACGATCTTGTCGCAGATGCCCAGCATCAACGCGGCGTCGAACATGTTGTGCGACAGGGCGATGGCGGTGGACATGGCGATCACTTCGCGGCTGGCGATGGCCAGCTCCATGCCCGGTTCACCCTGGGTGACGCCATCGCACATGGCCGGCACGCCGCCGGCGAACTGGCCGACCGAGCCGAGCTCGCGCAGGGCCTGCTTGATCTGTTCGGGGAAGTGCTGGTACGGCTGGTGCGCCGAGAGCATGTCGTTGTAGGCCGAGACGATGGCCACGTTGGCGGCGTTCATCAGGCGCAGGGTCTGTTTGTCCTCGCCGCCACAGCCGGCCACGCCATGGGCGAAGTTGGCGCACTGCAGGCTGGCGCGCATGGGTCCGTCACTGGCCGCCCCACGGATCAGCTCAAGGTAGCGTTCACGGGTACGGCGGCTGCGGGCGATCAGCCGTTCGGTGACCTCAAGGATGCGCGGATGCATGTACTGGACTCCAGGCTAACTGTGGGGCGGCCTCCACAGGTCATTTCCCCTCCAAACGATTGCGACCTAGGCTCTAGAAAAAGGTGCCTGGACCGTTCGAAATGGGGCTGACCCGACCACTCGTTGTATGTTTAAACAAAATACTGCCAGTAAAAAGGCTTGTTTTCTATCTCTCGGTGAATAATCTTGTAATTCCAACAACAAAACCGTTTCAGTGAAGCTGCTCTTTGTGCCACAGGCTTCACCCGACTGCCAGAGGTAACGCCATGACCCTACGCATCGCCATCAACGGATTCGGCCGCATCGGACGCAACGTCCTGCGCGCACTGTACACGCAGGGCTACCGCCAGGACCTGCAGGTCGTCGCCATCAACGACCTGGGCGACAGCGCGATGAACGCCCACCTGCTCAAGTACGACAGCGTCCACGGCATTTTCGACGCCAGTGTCGAGGCCGACCACGAAAGCCTCACCGTCAATGGCGACCGCATCGCCGTCAGCGCCATCCGCAACCCCGCCGAACTGCCCTGGAAGACCTTGGCCATCGACGTGGTGTTCGAGTGCACCGGGCTGTTCACCGAACGCGCCAAGGCCGCCGCCCACCTGACGGCCGGCGCCGCCAAGGTGATCGTCAGCGCGCCGGCCAAGGGCGCCGACGCCACCGTGGTATACGGGGTCAACCACGACGTGCTGCGCGCCTCGCACCAGATCATCTCCAACGCCTCGTGCACCACCAACTGCCTGGCGCCGATCGCCCAGGTGCTGCACCGCGAGTTCGGCATCGAGCAAGGCCTGATGACCACCATCCATGCCTACACCAACGACCAGGTGCTCACCGACGTCTACCACGGCGACCCTTACCGCGCCCGCTCGGCCACCCAGTCGATGATCCCGAGCAAGACTGGCGCCGCCGAAGCCGTGGGCCTGGTGCTGCCGGAACTGGCCGGCAAGCTCACCGGCATGGCCGTGCGGGTACCGGTGATCAACGTGTCGTTGGTCGACCTCACGGTCAACCTCAAGCGCGAGGCCAGCGCCGACGAAGTCAACCAGCTGTTCCTCGAGGCCAGCCGCCACTCGCGGGTGCTGGGCTACAACGCCCTGCCGCTGGTGTCGTGCGACTTTAACCACAACCCGCTGTCGTCGATCTTCGACGCCAACCACACCCGCGCCAACGGGCGCATGCTCAAGGTGCTGGCGTGGTACGACAACGAATGGGGCTTCTCCAATCGCATGCTGGACAACTGCCTGGCGCTGTTCAACGCCAGGTGACGTTTTGCGCGATCCCCTGTAGGAGCGGCCTTGCCGAGGCGTCGGACCGGCCGGAAAGGGCTGCGCAGCGGCCCCAGTAATCTGCGCATCGACGCTAAAATCCTGGGGCCGCTCTGCGGCCCTTTCGCGGCACAAGGCCGCTCCTACAGGGATCGCGTTAGCCGCAATATTTACCTGTTCGTGACATTTCCGCGCTTGACCTCGAGCATGGATGATAAGCATTATCATTCACCCGAAAAGCGACCAGGTTTCCCCGTGAGTCAGTCCCGGTTCAACTCCGTGTTCCTCAACCAGCGCCTCTCCCTGCTGCGCACCTTGCAGCGCATGGTGGGCAACCCCAGCACCGCCGAGGACCTGCTGCAGGAAACCTACCTGCGAGTCACCCGCGCCCTGGGCGAGCGGCCAATCGAGCACCTCGAGCCCTTCGTCTTCCAGACTGCCCGCAATCTGGCCCTGGACCACCTGCGGGCACGTCGGGTGCAGGCCCGCACGCTGGTGGACGATGTGCCCGAACAGGTCCTGCACAATGTCGCCGCCCCCTCGACCAGCAGCGAGGACGCCGCCCACGCCGAACAACTGCTCAAGCACCTGAGCGTCAGCCTCGGCCAGCTCAGCGAACGCCAGCAGCGCATCTTCATCCTCAGCCGCCTGCACGGCGCCAGCTACCTGGAAATCGCCGAACAGCTGAACGTCTCGGCCAGCACGGTGCAGAAGGAACTGAAACTGATCATGGCCATCTGCATGGGCGTGGCCGATCGTCACCAGTGATGCGACCGCTCGCCGCTGCCCCGCGCAAAGCCCTTGCCACGGACCGGGTCTGCACTGATCATGCGCAAAAAAGCCCCAAGCAAGGATCCCCCGTGACCGACCGCCCCACACCTCGCCCGTCACCCGCCGAGCCTGATGCCCGCGCCCGTGCCCGCGAGGAGGCGCTCGACTGGCTGATCCGCCTGCAGTGCGCCAGCGAGGAGGATACCCGCGCCTTCGAGCACTGGCTGGGGGCAGAGCCGGAAAACGCCGAGGCCTATGTCGAGGCCGAAGCACTGTGGAACGGCGCCTCGCTGCGCCAGGCCGCCGGTCAGCTGCAGTACAACCGCAAGCGCTCGCTCGCCGGGCGCCTGCGCAGCCATTGGAAACCGCTGGCCACAGCCGCCGTGCTGCTGGTCGGGCTATTCACCTTCGGCAACCTGCCGGTGCGCCTGCAGGCCGACCATCTGACCGTGGTCGGCGAGCGCCAGCGCCTGGAACTGGACCCGGGCGCCAAGGTGCTGCTCAACACCAATTCGGCCTTCGCCAGCGACGAGCGCGAAGGCCGCAAGGTTGCCCGCCTGCTGCAAGGCGAGGCGTACTTCCAGGTGTCCAACACCAGTCAGCCGCCCCTGGAAGTCCAGGCCGGCCCGTTGCGCGCCAGCGTGCGCGACACCGACTTCGCCGTGCGCTACCTCGATGGCGAGGCACAGGTGCGGGTGCAGCGCGGCGATGTCGACCTGCAGGCCGCGAGCGACCAGCGCATCCGCCTGAGCGCCGGCGACAGCATCAGCGTCGGCCCCAAGGGTTTCAGCCAGCGCCAGCGCCCCGACATGAGCAAGGACCTGGCCTGGATCGAAGGCCGCCTGGTGTTCGAGAACTGCCCGCTGAGCCAGGTGCTCGCGGAAGTCCGCCGCTACTACCCGGGTTGGATCATCAACCGCAACGCCCACCTGGAGCAGGTCGCGGTCACCGGCAACTACCGCCTCGACCAGCCGCTGGAAACCCTGCGCGCCCTCGCCCATATCACCTCGGCGCAACTGCACGAGTACCCAGCCGTGGTGATTCTCAACTGACCCGGTAAGTTTTTTTACGCGATCACCCTGCCTCGCCCGTCTCGTTATAGCCAATACGATTGATTCTCGTTCGAAAACGAGAACAAGCACCGCCTATAACTCACGCGCGACAGGGAGCGCTTTCGATGCCCACAGGTCAGACCCGCCCGTCCACTTCTTCCCGCCGTCGCGGGCAATTGTCCCTGCTGACCCTGGCCCTGCTCGCCAGCGGCGCCTGCAGCCTGCCGGCGCTGGCCGTGGAACCGGCCCAGGCCAGCAGCCCGCGCATGGGCGACTACCGTTTCGCCATCGCCCAGCAGCCGCTGGTCGAGGCCATCAACGCCTTCAGCAAGGTGACCGGCTGGCAGGTCGGCTTCAGCGCCGAGCTCGCCGACGGCGTGGCCTCGCCCGGCGTGCAGGGCTCGCTGGCCCCGGAAGCGGCGCTGCAGCGACTGCTACGCGGTACCGGCCTTAGCTTCCGCAAGATCAGCAACGGCAACGTGGTGCTTGAACGCCAGTCCGCCGGCAATGCCATCGCCCTGCA
Organism: Pseudomonas carassii; assembly: GCF_036324045.1. Lineage (NCBI taxonomy): Bacteria > Pseudomonadati > Pseudomonadota > Gammaproteobacteria > Pseudomonadales > Pseudomonadaceae > Pseudomonas > Pseudomonas carassii. The sequence continues at coordinate 33,174 of NZ_JAZDCT010000042.1, forward strand.
ACAAGTGACCGTCAGCGCCACCCGCAGCGCCCAGGATGTCAGCCAGGTGCCGAGCACCGTCAGCGTGCAGACCCGCGAGCAGCTGGATCGGCAGAACGTCAACGACATCAAGCAACTGGTGCGCTACGAGCCCGGCGTGTCGGTGTCCGGCACCGGCCAGCGCAGCGGTCTGAACGGCTACAACATCCGCGGTATCGATGGCGACCGGGTACTGACCCAGGTGGACGGCGTGTCGATTCCCGACAGTTTCTTCTATGGCCCCTATGCTCAGACCCAGCGCAACTACGTCGACCCGGAGATCGTCAAGCGCGTGGAGATCCTGCGCGGTCCGGCATCGGTGCTGTACGGCAGCAATGCCATTGGCGGCGCGGTGAGCTACTTCACCCTGGACCCAGAGGACATCATCAAGCCCGGCAAAGATGTCGGCGCGCGTCTGAAAACCGGCTACAGTTCGGCCGATGAAAGCTGGCTGACATCCGCCACCGTCGCCGGGCGCCAGGGTGACTTCGACGGTCTGTTGCACCTGAGCCAGCGCAACGGCCACGAAACCGATTCGTACGGTGGGCACGGTGGTACCGGCCTGTCACGCACCGCCGCCAACCCCGAGGACGTGCGCACCACCAACGTGCTGGCCAAGCTGGGCTGGAACTATGCCGAGGACGCTCGCCTGGGGCTGACCTACGAGCGCTACAAGGACGACCGCGACCAGAACATCCTCAGCGCCGTGGGTGGGCCCTTCATCCCGGGCATGCCGGCCATGAATTCTTACCGCATGCGCCAGGGCAACGACACCGTTACCCGTGAACGGGTCGGCATCAATCACGAATTCGGCCTCGACAGTCTGTTCGCCGACAACATGAAGTGGAGCCTGAACTACCAGATCGCCAAGACCGACCAGACCACCGAAGAGCTCTACTTCGCCCGTGGCCGCCAGGTAGCCCGTGACCGCCAGACCACCTACAAGGACCGCCAGTGGGTGTTCGACGCACAGCTGGACAAGGCCTTCAGCATTGGCGCTACCGACCACCTGCTGACCTACGGCACCACGCTCAAGCACGAGAAGATTACCGGTTCACGCAGCGGCACCGGCATTTGTCTCAACGTCGGTGGATCGTGCCGGGCAATCGGCCAGATCAGCGCGGACGATACCCAGGCGCGCGTCAGCGACTTCCCGGATCCGACAGTCGATACCTACAGCCTGTTCGCCCAGGACGAAATCCGCTGGAACCAGTGGACCTTCCTGCCCGGCCTGCGCTACGACTACACCCGCCTCGATCCGCGCATGACCGACGAATACCTGCTCGGCCTGCAGAGCGCCGCACCGGGGCAGTCGACCGGCGTGGACGACTCGCAGAAGAACTGGCATCGCCTGTCGCCGAAACTCGGTGTGACCTACGCCTTCAATGATCACTACACCTGGTACGGCCAGTACGCCGAAGGTTTCCGCACACCGACGGCGAAAGCCCTGTACGGGCGCTTCGAAAACCTGGCCGGCGGCTATGTGGTGGAGCCCAACTCGGGGCTGGAGCCGGAAAAGAGCAAGAGCTATGAAACCGGCCTGCGCGGCAACTTCGATGCCGGCAACTTCGATGTGGCAGTGTTCTACAACAAGTATCGCGACTTCATCAACGAGGACGCCGTCCAGTCCGGCAAGCTCGGCTCGACCTTCCAGGCCAACAACATCAAGCACGCCACCATCAAGGGCGCGGAGATCAAGGGTCGCCTGAACCTGGACCACTTCGGTGCGCCGGAAGGTCTCTACTCGATCGCCTCGGTTGCCTATGCCTATGGCCGCAACGACGACACTGGTCAGCCGCTCAATAGCGTGAACCCGCTGACCGGGGTGTTCGGCCTGGGCTACGAACAAGTCGACTACGGCACTCAGTTGAGCTGGACCCTGGTCAAACGCAAGAACCGCGTGGACGACACCACGTTCTTCGCCCCCGACGGCTCCAGCTCGGAGTTCCGCACACCAGGCTACGGCGTGCTCGACCTGACCGGCTTCTACCGGATCACCGACGACCTGACCATCAATGGCGGGCTGTACAACCTGACCGACAAGAAATACTGGCAGTGGGACGATGTGCGCAAGTACGCCAGCGTCGGCAATAACACCGGCGTGAGCGAAGCTGCCGTCACCCAGCCGGCCAACCTGGATCGCCTGACCGCGCCAGGACGCAACTTCGCCATCAATCTGGTGTGGGATATCTGATCGGCTGATAAGGGCGGCGCCCGCGATGCAGGTGCCGCCCGTTTCAAGTCATGAGAATGATTTCACTTCGCAGGTGAGGTTTTTTTACTGTCCCGCGTCTTCTGTTTCGTCTTGTCACTAGACGCCCCATTTTCCAAGGATGCCCCCATGACCGCCCCTTCCACCGAACGCGCCGCCCTGCGCTCCCAGCGCCTGAACCAGGTCACCCACGCCCCGCACACCGAGCTGGACGCCCTGGTCAAATCGCACAAGCCGTTCGACAGCCGTGAAAGCTTCGCCCGCTTCGTGGTTGCCCAGTACCTGTTCCAGTCCGAGCTGCAGGCGCTGTACACCGACCCGCAACTGATCGCCATCGTGCCGGACCTCGCCGCGCGCTGCCGCGCCGAACAGGCCCGCCTGGACCTGGCCGACCTCGACACCGAAGTACCCGCGCCCTTCGCCGGCGCCCTGGGCAAGCCAAGCCTGGGCGAGGCACTGGGCTGGATCTTCGTCTCCGAAGGCTCCAAACTGGGCGCCGCGTTCCTGATCAAGCGCGCCGTGGCCCTGGAGCTGTCCGAGACCTTCGGTGCCCGTCACCTGGGCGAGCCGGCCGGCGGCCGTGCCGAAGGCTGGAAGCAGTTCACCCGCATCCTCGACAGCCTGGAACTGTCGCCCGAGGAAGACGCCGCCGCCGAGCGTGGCGCGGTCGCCGCCTTCGAGCGCTTCACCGAGCTGCTCAAGCATGCCTACGCCGCCGATGCCGCGCTGGCCTGACACGCTTTACCCGGCCGCCTGCGGGCGGCCACACCGTTGCAGTGAGACCATGACCCGAATCGCCCGCTCGAAACTGTCCCGCCTGCTCTATGCGATCCTGGCCTATGTCAGCCTGGGCATTGGCCTCGTGGCCATCGTCATCCCAGGGCTGCCCACCACCGAGTTCATCCTCCTCGCCGCCTGGGCCGCAACCCGCAGCTCGCCGCGCCTGTCCGCCTGGCTGGAGAACCACCGGCTGTTCGGTCCGATCCTCTACAACTGGCGCAACGGTAAGGTGATCCAGCGCCGCGCCAAGGTCAGCGCGACCATCAGCATGCTGCTGTGCGCCGGCCTGATGCTGACCTTCCTCGAACACCACTGGCCGGTGTTCCTCGCCATCGCCGGCATGACCCTGGGCAACCTGTGGATCTGGTCACGACCGGAACGTCCCACCCCGACAGGTGCCGTCGAACTGCAAGGTTGATTCATTTGCGCTGCGGCGCCGGATGTACTGCAATGGACTCCACGAAGGAGGATCCGGCATGCAGCCATTGCTCGACACCATCGCCCATTCACTGCAACTCACCCCCGATGCCCTACGCTGGCACGGCATCGGCGCCCTGCCCTCCACATTCGCCGTGACCGAACTGGCCGCCGCCAGTCTCGCTGCCTGCGGCCTGGCCCTGGCCGATCTGCTCCAAGGTCAGTTGGACCTCTGCCCCCTGGTACACATCGACCGCCGCCTGGCGTCCTTCTGGTTCGCCAGCAGCCTGCGACCTCGCGGCTGGGAGCCACCGCCGCTGTGGGATGCCATCGCCGGCGACTATCAGGCCCGCGACGGCTGGATCCGCCTGCACACCAACGCGGCGCACCACCGCACCGCCGCCCTGCGGGTACTGGGGGCCAAAGCCGAGCACGCCAATGTCGCCAACCTGGTCGCCCGCTGGGACGCCGATGCACTGGAAGCCGCAGTGGTGCAAGCCGGTGGCTGCGCGGCGCGGATGCGCAGCTGGCCCGAATGGTGCGCGCATCCTCAGGGGTTGGCAGTGAACCAGGAACCGCTGATCCTGCGCCAGGCCTTCACCGCAACCACCCTGGCCTGGCGCGGCAGCGCAGATCGACCGTTGGCCGGCATCAAGGTTCTCGACCTCACCCGTATTCTTGCCGGACCTACCGCCACCCGCCTGCTGGCCGCTTTTGGTGCCGACGTGCTGCGGATAGACCCGACCGACTGGAATGAGCCTGCCGTGGCCGCCGAGGTGACCTTGGGCAAGCGCTGCGCCCGCCTGGACCTGCGCACTTTTGCCGGCCGCCAATGCTTCGAGCGCTTGCTGGCCGAGGCCGATGTGCTGGTACACGGTTACCGCGCCGATGCCCTCGAGCAGCTTGGCCTGGGTGTCGATCGACGTCGCGAGCTCAACCCAGGACTGATCGATGTGAGCCTGAACGCCTATGGCTGGAGCGGACCATGGCAGGAGCGTCGAGGTTTCGACAGTCTGGTGCAGATGAGCACCGGCATCGCCCGCGAAGGCATGCGCTGGCGCCAGGCGGATCGGCCTGTACCACTACCGGTGCAGGCGCTGGATCACGCCACCGGATACCTGATGGCGGCCGAAGTGATACGGGCGCTGGGGCGAGGCGAGGGATGCCGGTCGAGGCTGTCACTGGCACGCACGGCGGCATTGCTGATCGAACAAGGCACCGTGGAAGAGGAGCTGGCATTGGCCGCAGAGTCGGCGCTGGACATCGATCCGCGCATCGAACGCACACCTTGGGGCGAAGCACAGCGGATCAGGGCGCCGTTGAAGGTGGGTGAGGCCACCATGAGCTGGGCGCGGGGAGCCTGCGAGCTTGGCTCCGCACCTGCCCAGTGGTGACTGCCAGATCCCCTGTAGGAGCGGCCTTGTGCCGCGAAAGGGCTGCGTAGCAGCCCCGGCAATCCTGAGGCATTCCTGAGACCCAGGGGCCGCTGCGCGTCCCTTTCGCGGCACAAGGCCGCTCCTACAGGGCCAACGCCCGGCCTGATCACAGGCTCAACAACCCCGAATACAGGGCATACGCCGCCAGCCCCGCCCCCGCCAACACCGCCGCGAAGATCAGTTTCTCCCACGCGGTGAACAGCATCTGCCCCTGCTCGTGCTTGGCCCGGGCGAACAGGATCACCCCGGGCGCATACAGCAGCGCCGACAGCAGCACGTACTTGAGCCCACCGGCATACAGCAGCCAGATTGCGTACAGCAGCGCGATCGCCGCCACCAGCAGGTCCTTGCGCCGCAGCCCCGCCTGCCCCTGGTAGCCTTCGCCACGCCAGGCCAGCAGCACGGCATAGGCCGCCGACCAGAAGTACGGCACCAGGATCATCGACGACGCCAGGTAAATCAGGCTGGTGTAGGTTCCCGCCGAAAACAGGGTGATCAGCAGGAAGCCCTGGATCATCACATTGGTCAGCCACAGCGCGTTGGCCGGCACCTGGTTGGCGTTCTCCCGCGCCAGGAAGCGCGGCATGGTCTTGTCCCGGGCGGTGGCATAGAGAATCTCGGCGCACAGCAGCGCCCACGACAGCAACGCACCCAGCAGCGACACCGCCAGGCCGATACTGATCAACAGTGCCCCCCAGGGCCCGACGATATGCTCCAGCACCGAGGCCAGCGAAGGGTTCTGCAAGCCGGCCAGCTCCGGCTGGGTCATCACCCCCAGCGACAGCACGTTGACCAGCACCAGCAGCGCCAGCACGCCAAGGAAGCCGACTACGGTAGCCTTGCCCACGTCCGAGCGATGCAGCGCCCGCCCCGAATAGACACTCGCGCCCTCGATGCCGATGAACACGAACACCGTCACCAGCATCATGTTGCGCACCTGCTCCAGCACGCTGCCGAACTGCGGATTGCTCAGGCCCCAGATGTCGCGGGTAAAGATGTCGGCGCGAAAGGCGAAGGCGGCGATGACGATGAACATCAGCAGCGGCACGACCTTGGCCACGGTGGTCACCTGGTTGATGAAGGCGGCTTCCTTGATGCCGCGCAGCACCAGGAAATGCACCGCCCACAGCAGCAGCGAGGCGCAACCGATGGCCACCGGCGTGTTGCCTTCGCCGAACACCGGGAAATAGAAGCCCAGGGTACTGAACAGCAACACGAAGTAGCCGACATTACCCAGCCAGGCACTGATCCAGTAGCCCCACGCCGAGGAAAAGCCCATGTAGTCGCCAAAACCGGCCTTGGCGTAGGCGTACACCCCGGAGTCCAGCTCCGGCTTGCGGTTGGCCAGGGTCTGGAAGACGAAGGCCAGCGCCAGCATCCCCACCGCGGTGATGCCCCAGCCGATCAGCACCGCCCCGACATCGGCGCGGGCCGCCATGTTCTGCGGCAACGAGAAGATCCCGCCACCGATCATCGAGCCGACCACCAGCGCGATCAGCGCACCTAGGCGCAGTTTCTGTCCCGGTTCGCTCATAGGACTCCTCGTGCGCGGGCGCGCGTGAACGTATTGGCCGACACTATTGTTACAAGTTTTTTATCAAATAAAGCCATTAAACCTATAGCACTCATAACCATGCTGTCTATACCGACACCTTAATAAAAACCACATTAGTCGACTACTTTACGGATCGTCTAAACCCGTCGCTATTTGCTGTGAAAAATTTGCGAAAACCGCAAAACGGACTAACTTCTCAGTTCGCAGGCGAAACGGAGCGTTTGCTCTAGAAGGGCATGGAGGTGCCAGCGCACAAGGCCTGCGTCAGAGCTGTCGGCATCCTCCAGGAGGCGCGTGAAGGATTTTTCTGATCTTCATGCGGGCATGAACTGATCTAAGTCAGCGAATGATCCAGGCGTCAGATTTATTCTGAGGTCAACTTTCTCCTGGTACGGAGTCGTTAAATGTCTGATTCTCCCGGAAAACTAAAACTAGGTGCACTCGTTGCACTTGTCGTCGGCTCGATGATCGGTGGCGGGATCTTCTCGTTACCCCAGAACATGGCCGCCAGCGCCGGCGTCGGCGCCGTGCTGATCGGCTGGGCCATCACCGCAGTGGGCATGCTCACCCTCGCCTTCGTCTTCCAGACCCTGGCCAACCGCAAGCCCGATCTTGACGGCGGGGTATACGCCTACGCCAAGGCCGGTTTCGGTGACTACATGGGCTTCTCTTCAGCCTGGGGCTACTGGATCAGCGCCTGGCTGGGCAACGTCGGCTACTTCGTGCTGCTGTTCAGCACCCTGGGGTATTTCTTCCCGGTATTCGGTGAAGGCAACACCCCGGCGGCGGTGATCGGTGCTTCGATCCTGCTGTGGGCCGTGCACTTCCTGGTGCTGCGCGGCATCAAGGAAGCCGCGTTCATCAACCTGGTCACCACCGTGGCCAAGGTCGTGCCGCTGGCGCTGTTCGCGCTGATCTGCCTGTTCGCCTTCAAGCTCGATGTGTTCACCGCGGACATCTGGGCGGTCGGCACGCCGGAGCTGGGCAGCGTGATGAACCAGGTGCGCAACATGATGCTGGTCACCGTGTGGGTATTCATCGGCATCGAGGGCGCGAGCATCTTTTCTTCCCGTGCGGAAAAACGCTCCGACGTCGGCAAGGCCACGGTCATCGGCTTCGTCACCGTGCTGCTGTTCCTGGTGCTGGTCAACGTGCTGTCGCTGGGCGTGATGACCCAGCCGGAGCTGGCCAAGCTGCAGAACCCGTCGATGGCCGCGGTGCTTGAACACGTGGTCGGCCACTGGGGCGCGGTGCTGATCAGCGTCGGCCTGATCATCTCGCTGCTGGGCGCCCTGCTGTCGTGGGTGCTGCTGTGCGCCGAGATCATGTTCGCCGCCGCCAAGGACCACACCATGCCGGAGTTCCTGCGCCGCGAGAACGCCAACCATGTACCGGCCAACGCCCTGTGGCTGACCAACGCCATGGTGCAGATCTTCCTGGTCATCACCCTGTTCTCCAACAGCACCTACCTGTCGCTGATCTACCTCGCCACCTCGATGATCCTGGTGCCTTACCTGTGGTCGGCGGCCTATGCCTTCCTGCTGGCCTGGCGCAGCGAGACCTACGAACAGGCCCTGGCCGAACGCAAGAAAGACCTGATCATCGGCGGCATCGCCCTGCTCTACGCCATCTGGCTGCTGTATGCCGGCGGCGTGAAATACCTGCTGCTCTCGGCCCTGCTCTACGCCCCTGGCGCGATCCTGTTCGCCAAGGCCAAGCGCGAGGTCGGCCAACCGATCTTCACCAGCGTGGAAAAACTGATCTTCGCCGCCGTGGTCGCGGGCGCCCTGGTGGCGGCCTATGGCCTGTACGACGGCTTCCTGACTCTCTGAACCCCACGTCTTCGCTTTACAGGAGGATTCACCATGTCCACTGAGAAACAGAAATACGGCGTCCATTCCGAAGCCGGCAAGCTGCGCAAAGTGATGGTCTGCAGCCCGGGCCTGGCGCACAAGCGCCTGACCCCGAGCAACTGCGACGAACTGCTGTTCGACGACGTGATCTGGGTCGACCAGGCCAAGCGCGACCACTTCGACTTCGTCACCAAGATGCGCGAGCGCGGCGTCGATGTGCTGGAGATGCACAACCTGCTGACCGACATCGTCCAGCAGCCCGACGCACTGAAGTGGATTCTCGACCGCAAGATCACCTCCGATACTGTCGGCGTCGGCCTCACCAATGAAGTGCGCAGCTGGCTCGAAGGCCTCGAGCCACGCCACCTGGCCGAGTTCCTGATCGGCGGCGTGGCCGGCCAGGACCTGCCGGAAAGCGAAGGCGCCAGCGTGGTCAAGATGTACAACGACTACCTGGGCCACTCCAGCTTCATCCTGCCGCCGCTGCCCAATACCCAGTTCACCCGCGACACCACCTGCTGGATCTACGGCGGCGTGACGCTCAACCCGATGTACTGGCCGGCGCGACGCCAGGAAACCTTGCTGACCACCGCCATCTACAAGTTCCACAAGGAGTTCACCAACGCCGACTTCCAGGTCTGGTACGGCGACCCGGACAAGGACCACGGCAACGCTACCCTCGAAGGCGGCGACGTGATGCCGATCGGCAAGGGCGTCGTGCTCATCGGCATGGGCGAGCGCACCTCGCGCCAGGCCATCGGCCAGTTGGCGCAGAACCTGTTCGCCAAGGGCGCGGTGGAGAAAGTCATCGTCGCCGGCCTGCCGAAATCCCGCGCCGCGATGCACCTGGACACCGTGTTCAGCTTCTGCGACCGCGACCTGGTCACGGTCTTCCCGGAAGTGGTCAAGGAGATCGTGCCGTTCATCATCCGTCCCGACGAAAGCAAGCCGTATGGCATGGACGTGCGCCGCGAGAACAAGTCGTTCATCGAGGTGGTCGGCGAGCACCTGGGGGTCAAGCTGCGCGTGGTCGAGACCGGCGGCAACAGCTTCGCCGCCGAGCGCGAACAATGGGATGACGGCAACAACGTGGTGGCCGTGGAGCCCGGCGTGGTCATCGGCTACGACCGCAACACCTACACCAACACCCTGCTGCGCAAGGCCGGGATCGAGGTCATCACCATCAGCGCCGGCGAGCTGGGCCGGGGCCGCGGCGGCGGCCACTGCATGACCTGCCCGATCGTGCGCGACCCTATCGATTACTAACGCCCATCGAAACCGGCCGCGCCCACGAGGCAGCGGCCGGATACCTCACCGAATCCAAGGAGAACCGTCATGGCGTTCAACATCCACAACCGCAACCTGCTCAGCCTCGAACATCACAGCACCCGCGAGCTGCGCTACCTGCTGGACCTGTCCCGCGACCTCAAGCGCGCCAAGTACACCGGCACCGAGCAGCAGCACCTGAAGGGCAACAACATCGCCCTGATCTTCGAGAAGACCTCGACCCGCACCCGCTGCGCCTTCGAAGTCGCCGCCTACGACCAGGGCGCCAACGTCACCTATATCGACCCCAACTCCTCGCAGATCGGCCACAAGGAGAGCATGAAGGACACCGCCCGCGTGCTCGGGCGCATGTATGACGCCATCGAGTACCGTGGCTTCAAGCAGGAGATCGTCGAGGAACTGGCCAAGTTCGCCGGTGTTCCGGTGTTCAACGGCCTGACCGACGAATACCACCCGACCCAGATGATCGCCGACGTGCTGACCATGCGTGAGCACAGCGACAAGCCGCTGCACGACATCAGCTACGCCTACCTGGGCGATGCCCGCAACAACATGGGCAACTCGCTGCTGCTGATCGGCGCCAAGCTCGGCATGGACGTGCGCATCGCCGCGCCCAAGGCCCTGTGGCCCCATGACGACCTGGTCGAGCGCTGCCACAAGTACGCCGAGGAAAGCGGCGCGCGCATCACCCTGACCGAAGACCCGAAAGCCGCGGTCAAGGGCGTAGACTTCGTCCACACCGACGTCTGGGTGTCGATGGGCGAGCCGATCGAAGCCTGGGGCGAGCGCATCAAACTGCTCAAGCCCTACCAGGTGAACAAGGAACTGATGAAGGCCACCGGCAATCCACGCACCAAGTTCATGCACTGCCTGCCGGCGTTCCACAACTCCGAGACCAAGGTCGGCAAGCAGATCGCCGAGCAGTATCCGGACCTGGCCAACGGCATCGAAGTGACCGATGACGTGTTCGAGTCGCCAGCGTGCATCGCCTTCGAGCAGGCGGAAAACCGCATGCACACGATCAAGGCGATCCTGGTGTCGACCCTGGCTGATCTGTAACCCCGACCTGGGGCTTGTATGGGAGCAGGCTTGGCCCGCGATAGCGCCAGCAGCAACGACGCCATCGCGGGGCAAGTCGCAACGGCGCACCGCCGCTCCCACGCCCCACAGTCTCTTTGAAGGACATTCCCCATGCGTATCGTTGTTGCATTGGGCGGCAACGCCCTGCTGCGCCGCGGCGAACCGATGACCGCCGACAACCAGCGCGCCAATATCCGCACTGCCACCGAGCAGATCGCCAAGATCCACCCCGGCAATGAACTGGTCATCGCCCACGGCAACGGCCCGCAGGTGGGCCTGCTGTCGCTGCAGGGGTTATCGTACAAGCCGGATGAAGCCTATCCGCTGGATGTGCTCGGTGCCGAAACCGAAGGCATGATCGGCTACATGATCGAACAGGAACTGGGCAACCTGCTGGCCTTCGAAGTGCCGTTCGCCACCCTGCTCACCCAGGTGGAAGTGGACGCCAACGACCCGGCGTTCAAGGACCCGACCAAGTTCATCGGCCCCGTCTACGCCAAGGAAGAAGCCGAACGCCTGGCCAAGGAAAAAGGCTGGGTGGTCAAGCCCGACGGCGACAAGTACCGCCGCGTGGTGGCCAGCCCGAAACCCAAGCGCATCTTCGAGATCCGCCCGATCAAGTGGCTGCTGGAGAAGAGCAGCATCGTGATCTGCGCCGGCGGCGGCGGCATCCCCACCATGTACGACGAGAACCGCAAGCTCAAGGGCATCGAGGCGGTGATCGACAAGGACCTGTGCTCGGCGCTGCTGGCCGAACAGCTGGAAGCCGACCTGCTGATCATCGCCACCGACGTCGACGCGGCGTACATCGATTTCGGCAAGCCGACCCAGAAGGCCATCGCCCAGGCCCACCCGGACGAGCTCGAGAAGCTGGGCTTCGCTGCCGGCTCCATGGGACCGAAGGTCCAGGCCGCCTGCGATTTCGCCCGTCACACCGGCAAGGTGGCGGTGATCAGCTCGCTGGAGAACATCGAGGACATCGTCAAGGGCACCGCCGGCACGCGGGTTTCCACCGCCAAGCCCGGTATCAGCTACCGTTGAATGCAGTTGGCGGGTGCCTGGCGCCCGCCGTTTTCAACCTTCCGGAGGACTCGCCATGGCCCAGTACCACCCCGGTCATGTACACATCATGCGCAACGCGCTGAACAATAACGACCACAGCTACGACCTCAATATCGAATACGAGGCGGCGACCGACCCCACGGAAGGCAGAGGTATCCAGTTCCGCATGCACGGCCACATCGAGGGCAAGACCGTCGATGAGAAATTCTTCCTGGCCAAGGACCAGGTGCTGCCGAGCTTTCTGATGCAGTTGAGCCGCAAGGCCCAGTCGTACCTGCCGCCACCGAAGAAGTTCGAGAACCTCGGCTCGCCGCACAAGCTGTATGACTACATGTTCGAAGACATTCGCACCAAGCTGGATGTGAAATCGGGCGACCCGATCAAGCCCGAGCATCTCGAGTAATTTCTGGGGCTGCTATGCAGCCCTTTCCGACCGGTCCAACGCCTCGGCAAGGCCGCTCCTACAGGCACATGCGATCCCTGTAGGAGCGGCCTTGTGTCGCGAAAGGGCCGCAAAGCGGCCCCGGCAATGTTGGGCTAGGCACACCTCGCAAGGCATACTACGGCCTCCCTCGGCCATAATTGCCCCCCATGCGCATCCACGTCAGCTTCATCGACCGCGTCGGCATCACCCAGGAAGTCCTGGCCCTGCTCGGTGCCCGCAACCTCAACCTCGATGCCGTGGAGATGGTCCCGCCGAACGTCTACATCGACGCCCCGACCCTGAGCCCCGCCGTGCTCGAAGAACTGCACGACGCCCTCTTCGAGGTGCGCGGTGTGCAGTCGGTGCAAGTGGTCGACATCCTCCCCGGCCAGCGCCGTCACCTGCAACTCGACGCCCTGCTTGCCGCCATGAGCGACCCGGTGCTGGCGGTGGACAGCGCAGGCAATGTGCTGCTGGCCAACCCGGCGCTGATCGCCCTGTGCGGGCGCGAGTCGGCCGGGCGCTCGGTGGGCGAGCTGTTCGGCGATCCCGACCTGCTGCAAGCGTTGCTGGACAACAACTTCCACCTGCCCATGCGCGAGATGCAGCTCAACGGCCAGAGCCTGCTGCTCGACGCCACGCCGATCACCCACGCCGGCGGCCTGTTGACCCTGTACCCGCCGAACCGCATGGGCGAGCGACTGTCGGCCCTGCACCACGACCACGCCGAAGGCTTCGACGCCATGCTCGGCGACTCCCCGGCCATCCGCACCCTCAAGGCCCGCGCGCTGCGCGTGGCCACCCTCGACGCGCCGCTGCTGGTGCACGGCGAGACCGGTACCGGCAAGGAACTGGTGGCCCGTGCCTGCCACGCCATCAGCAGCCGCCATGCCGCGCCGTTCCTGGCGCTCAACTGCGCGGCGCTGCCCGAGAGCCTGGCCGAGAGCGAACTGTTCGGCTACGCCCCCGGCGCTTTCACCGGCGCGCAACGTGGCGGCAAGCCCGGGCTGATGGAGCTGGCCAACCAGGGCACGGTGTTCCTCGACGAGATCGGCGAAATGTCGCCGTACCTGCAGGCCAAGCTCCTGCGTTTTCTCAGCGACGGCAGCTTCCGCCGGGTCGGCGGCGACCGCGAGGTCAAAGTGGATGTGCGCATCATCAGCGCCACCCACCGCGACCTGGAGCGCATGGTCGGCGAAGGCACTTTCCGCGAAGACCTGTTCTACCGCCTCAACGTGCTCAACCTGCAGGTCCCGCCGCTGCGCGAGCGCGGCCAGGACATCCTGTCGCTGGCGCAATTTTTCATGCAGCAGGCCTGCACCCAGATCCAGCGCCCAGCCTGCCGGCTGGCCCCGGCCACGCACCCCGCGCTGCTGGCCAACCCCTGGCCGGGCAACGTGCGCCAATTGCAGAACGTGATTTTCCGTGCAGCGGCTATTTGCGAAAGCAACGTCGTGGATATCGGCGACCTGGACATCGCCGGCACCTCGGTGGCACGCGGTCAGGATGGCGAGGTGGCCAGCCTGGAACAGGCGATGGGGGATTTCGAGCGCGAACTGTTGCAGCGGCTGTATGCCAGCTACCCCTCGACCCGGCAGTTGGCCGGACGCTTGCAGACTTCGCATACGGCCATTGCCCAGCGCTTGCGCAAGTACGGAATTCCAACCCGAGGTTGACTCAGGCCGCACCTGGCGTATCGATTTCATTACGACGTAATGATATCGATACACATCCATTTACATGCGCCTTTGCAAGGGTTTGATCCTGCAACGCTTTTGATTTCCTACTCATCTGTATCGATTTCGTTCCAAGCGAATGACATAAAACCTACGAAATAAAATTAACTTATTGATTAATAAGGATTTTTGTTATCTGGCCGCATTATTGCTAAGGGAATTCCAACCTTAAGAGCGCGGAGCCTACCGCGCCCAACGCCCCCTGCTTCCCGAGGAATTCCCATGAGCGAGTTGCGTTTCACCGAAGATCACGAATGGCTGCGCGTCGAAGCCGATGGCAGCGTCACCGTGGGCATCACCGCCTACGCCCAGAACGCCCTCGGCGACGTGGTCTATGTGCAACTGCCGGAACTGCAGCAGTACGACAAGGGCGCCGAAGCCTCCACCGTGGAATCGGTCAAAGCCGCCAGCGGTGTGTACATGCCGCTCACCGGTGAAGTGGTCGCGGTCAATGAAGGCCTGAACGACAGCCCCGAGCTGGTCAACGAAGACCCGCTGGGCGAAGGCTGGTTCTTCCGCTTCATCCCCGCCGACATGAGCGAAGTGAACGCCCTGCTCGACCAGGACGCCTACGACCGCTTGCTCAAAGCCAACGACGACGCCTGAGGTACCGCACCATGACCCTCAACCTCGGCACCGCCAACGAATTCATCGCCCGTCACATCGGCCCGCGCGCCGCTGACGAGCAAGCCATGCTCACCACCCTGGGCTTCGACTCGCTGGAAGCGATGACCGCCGCGGTCATCCCCGACAGCATCAAGGGCACCAGCGTGCTCGGCAGCGAAGACGGCCAGAGCGAGGCCGACGCCCTCGCCGCGCTGAAAGCCATTGCCGGCAAGAACCAGCTGTTCAAGAGCTACATCGGCCAGGGCTACTACAACACCCACACCCCGGCACCGATCCTGCGCAACCTCCTGGAAAACCCGGCCTGGTACACCGCCTACACCCCGTACCAGCCAGAGATCTCCCAAGGCCGCCTGGAAGCGCTGCTGAACTTCCAGACCCTGATCAGCGACCTCACCGGCCTGCCGATCGCCAACGCCTCGCTGCTTGACGAAGCCACCGCCGCCGCCGAAGCCATGACCTTCTGCAAGCGCCTGTCGAAGAACAAGGCCAGCCACGCCTTCTTCGCCTCCGTGCACTGCCACCCGCAAACCCTCGACGTGCTGCGCACCCGCGCCGAACCGCTGGGTATCGAGGTAGTGGTGGGCGACGAGCGTGAACTGGGCGACGTCAGCGCCTACTTCGGCGCCCTGCTGCAATACCCGGCCAGCAACGGCGACGTGTTCGACTACCGCGAAGTGGTGCAGCGCTTCCACGCCGCCGGTGCCCTGGTGGCCGTGGCCGCCGACCTGCTGGCCCTGACCCTGCTCACCCCGCCGGGCGAGTTCGACGCCGACGTGGCCATTGGCAGCGCCCAGCGCTTCGGTGTGCCGCTGGGCTTCGGTGGCCCGCACGCAGCCTACTTCGCCACCCGCGATGCGTTCAAGCGTGACATGCCGGGCCGCCTGGTCGGCGTGTCGATCGACCGCTTCGGCAAGAGCGCCCTGCGCCTGGCCATGCAGACCCGCGAGCAGCACATCCGCCGCGAGAAGGCCACCAGCAACATCTGCACCGCCCAGGTGCTGCTGGCCAACATCGCCAGCATGTACGCCGTGTACCACGGCCCGGCCGGCCTCAAACGCATCGCCGAGCGCACCCACGCGCTGACCGCGATCCTGGCCACCGGCCTGACCAAGCTGGGCGTGAAAGTCGTCACCGACGAGTTCTTCGACACCCTGACCCTGGCCACCGGCAGCGCCACCGCCGCCCTGCACGACAAGGCCCGCGCCCTGGGCATCAACCTGCGCCAGGTCGACACCGCTCACCTGGGCCTGTCGCTGGACGAAACCAGCAGCCAGGCCGATGTCGAGGCCCTGTGGCAACTGTTCGCCGACGGCCAGGCCACCCCTGACTTCACCGCCCTGGCCAACACTGTCGCCGCGCGTCTGCCGGCTGGCCTGCTGCGCCAGTCGGCCATTCTCGAGCACCCGGTGTTCAACCGCTATCACAGCGAAACCGAACTGATGCGCTACCTGCGCCGCCTGGCCGACAAGGACCTGGCGCTGGACCGCAGCATGATCCCGCTGGGCTCGTGCACCATGAAGCTCAACGCCGCCAGCGAGATGATCCCGGTGACCTGGGCCGAGTTCGGCAACCTGCACCCGTTCGCCCCGGCCGAGCAGAGCCAGGGCTACCTGCAGATGACCACCGAGCTGGAAGCCATGCTCTGCGCCGCCACCGGCTATGACGCCGTGTCGCTGCAGCCCAATGCCGGCTCCCAGGGCGAGTACGCCGGCTTGCTGGCGATCCGCGCCTACCACCGCAGCCGCGGCGACAGCCACCGCGACATCTGCCTGATCCCGTCCTCGGCCCACGGCACCAACCCCGCCACCGCGCACATGGCCGGCATGCGCGTGGTGGTCACCGCCTGCGATGCCCGCGGCAACGTCGACATCGACGACCTGCGCGCCAAGGCCATCGAGCACCGCGAGCGCCTGGCGGCGATCATGATCACCTACCCGTCGACCCACGGCGTGTTCGAGGAAGCCATCGGCGAGATCTGCGCGATCATCCATGACAACGGCGGCCAGGTGTACATCGACGGCGCCAACATGAACGCCATGGTCGGCCTGTGCGCCCCGGGCAAGTTCGGCGGCGACGTCTCGCACCTGAACCTGCACAAGACCTTCTGCATCCCCCACGGCGGCGGCGGCCCGGGCGTCGGCCCGATCGGCGTCAAATCGCACCTGGCGCCGTTCCTGCCCGGCCATGCGACGCTGGAGAACACCGCGGGCGCCGTGTGCGCCGCACCGTTCGGCAGCGCGAGCATCCTGCCGATCACCTGGATGTACATTCGCATGATGGGTGGCGCTGGTTTGAAACGCGCCTCGCAGATGGCGATCCTCAACGCCAACTACATCGCCCGTCGCCTGGAAGAGCACTATCCTGTGCTGTACACCGGCGGCAACGGCCTGGTGGCGCATGAGTGCATCCTCGACCTGCGTCCGCTCAAGGACACCAGCGGCATCAGCGTCGACGACGTGGCCAAGCGCCTGATCGACTTCGGCTTCCACGCCCCGACCATGTCCTTCCCGGTGGCCGGCACGCTGATGATCGAACCGACCGAAAGCGAGTCCAAAGAGGAACTGGACCGCTTCTGCAACGCGATGATCCAGATCCGCGAGGAGATTCGCGCCGTCGAGAATGGCAGCCTGGACAAGGACGACAACCCGCTGAAGAACGCCCCGCACACCGCGTCGGAGCGGCCGGAAAGGGCCGCAAAGCGGCCCCAGATTCTTCAGGAGAAGTACCATGTCCCTGAGCGTCTTCGACCTGTTCAAGATCGGCATCGGCCCCTCCAGCTCGCACACGGTCGGCCCGATGCGCGCCGCCGCGCGCTTCGCCGAAGGCCTGCGCCGTGACGGCCTGCTGGCTGGCACGGTCAGCGTCAAGGCCGAGCTGTACGGCTCGCTTGGTGCCACCGGCAAGGGTCACGGCAGCGACAAGGCCGTGCTGCTGGGCCTGGAAGGCGAACATCCCGACACCGTCGACACCGAAACCATCCCCGCGCGCCTGCAGGCGATCCGCGACAGCGGACGCCTGCGCCTGCTCGGCGAACATGAAATCGCCTTCGTCGAGAAGCAGCACCTGGCGATGATCCGCAAACCGCTGGACTACCACCCCAACGGCATGATCTTCCGCGCCTTCGACGCCGCCGGCCTGCAGATCCGCAGCCGCGAGTACTACTCCGTGGGCGGCGGCTTCGTGGTCGACGAGGAGGCCGCAGGCCACGACCGCATCGTCGAGGACAGCACCGTGCTGGCCTACCCGTTCAAGACCGGCAAGGAACTGCTGGCCCATTGCACCACCCAGCAGCTTTCGTTCAGCCAGGTGATGCTGGCCAACGAGGCTGCCTGGCGCCCGGAGGCCGAGACCCGCGCCGGCCTGCTGCGCATCTGGCAGGTGATGCAGGACTGCGTCGAGGCGGGTTGCAGGCATGAGGGCATCCTGCCCGGCGGGCTCAAGGTCAAGCGCCGGGCGCCGGCACTGTACCGCCAGCTCAGCCGTCATCCGGAGGCCAGCCTGCGCGACGCGCTGTCGGTGCTCGACTGGGTCAACCTCTATGCCCTGGCAGTGAACGAGGAGAACGCCTACGGCGGGCGGGTGGTCACCGCGCCGACCAACGGCGCGGCCGGCATCGTCCCGGCAGTGCTGCACTACTACATGCGCTTCGTCCCCGGCGCCAATGAGGACGGGGTGGTGCGCTTCCTGCTCACCGCTGCGGCGATCGGCATTCTGTACAAGGAAAACGCCTCGATCTCCGGCGCCGAGGTCGGCTGCCAGGGCGAGGTTGGCGTGGCCTGCTCGATGGCTGCTGGCGCCCTGTGCGAAGTGATGGGCGGTACCCCGCAGCAGGTGGAAAACGCCGCCGAGATCGGCATGGAACACAACCTGGGCCTGACCTGCGACCCCATCGGCGGGCTGGTCCAGGTGCCCTGCATCGAGCGCAACGCCATGGGCTCGGTAAAGGCGATCAACGCGGTGCGCATGGCCCTGCGCGGCGACGGGCAGCACTACGTCTCCCTCGACAAGGTCATCCGCACCATGCGCCAGACCGGCGCCGACATGAAAAGCAAATACAAGGAGACCGCCCGCGGCGGTCTGGCCGTCAACATCATCGAATGTTGACCCGAATAAAAAACGAGGAGTCACCGATGTCCGAAACACTGCACAAGACCCCGCTGCACGCCCTGCACCTGGAACTGGGCGCGCGCATGGTGCCGTTCGCCGGCTACGACATGCCCGTGCAGTACCCGCTGGGCGTGCTCAAGGAGCACTTGCACACCCGCGAGCAGGCCGGCCTGTTCGATGTCTCGCACATGGGCCAGATCATCCTGCGTGGCAGCGATGCCGCCCGTGCCCTGGAAACGCTGGTACCGGTCGATATCGTCGACCTGCCGGTGGGCATGCAGCGCTATGCCATGTTCACCAACCCGCAGGGCGGCATTCTCGACGACCTGATGGTCGCCAACCTGGGTGACGACACCCTGTTCCTAGTGGTCAATGCCGCCTGCAAGGACCAGGACCTGGCGCACCTGCGCAAACATATCGGTGATCACTGCGAGATCCAGCCGCTGTTCGAGGAACGCGCCCTGCTCGCCCTGCAAGGCCCGGCGGCGGTCAAGGTGCTGGAGCGCCTGGCCCCGGAAGTGGCCGGCATGACCTTCATGCAGTTCCGCCCGGTCAGCCTGCTCGGCAACGACTGCTTCGTCAGCCGCTCGGGCTACACCGGCGAGGACGGCTACGAGATTTCGGTGCCGGCCGCCGCCGCCGAAGCCCTGGCCCGCCGCCTGCTGGCCGAGCCCGAGGTCCAGCCGATCGGCCTGGGCGCGCGCGATTCGCTGCGCCTGGAAGCCGGCCTGTGCCTGTACGGCCACGACATGGACACCACCACCACCCCAATCGAAGCCAGCCTGCTGTGGGCCATCTCCAAGGTGCGCCGCGCCGATGGCACTCGCGCTGGTGGCTTCCCAGGTGCAGACACCGTGTTCGCCCAGCAACAGGCTGGCGTGGCGCGCAAGCGGGTCGGCCTGCTGCCCCAGGAACGCACGCCTGTGCGTGAGGGCGCGCAGATCGTCGACCAGGCTGGCAAGGTGGTCGGCGAAGTGTGCAGCGGCGGCTTCGGGCCGACGCTTGGCGCGCCCGTGGCCATGGGCTATGTCGATAACGAACATGCGGCCCTCGACACGGCGTTGTTTGCAGTCGTCCGTGGCAAGCAAGTTGCCCTGAAGGTCAGCAAAATGCCTTTCGTGGCACAACGTTACTACCGTGGCTGAATGAGTGGATTGGACGGGTTCGACATATTCGTTTTCGAACCTGTCCAATAACTTCTGAACATAGCGCCAGCCCAGGCGCCACGCCGTTTCCGACAAATCGTTCGGTTATCGGGAAAACCCTGATTTTCACCCACCGCAAGGGCTTGTTTTTCGCTCGGCAGTTGGCGTAGAGTCATCGCACTGTGTTTGCATGGGTCGCAACAGTTCGTGACCTGGGCCAGTAGCCGCAATCTGCTACAACCCGTTCGACGTCTCTTACTTTCCTGCAACCCAGCCCAGTAGTCTTTCACTTACAAAAGCGTGAAAGAAACTGTCATCAAAATTCAAGTTTCATAGGAAATAAGACAATGGCTGAGCGTCAGAACGGTACCGTCAAGTGGTTCAATGACGAGAAAGGTTACGGCTTCATCACCCCTGAGAGCGGTGCTGATCTGTTTGTTCACTTCCGTGCCATCGAAGGCAACGGCTTCAAGAGCCTGAAAGAAGGCCAGAAAGTCACCTTCGAAGCCGTGCAAGGCCAGAAAGGCCTGCAGGCTGACAAAGTTCAGGTTGTCGCCTAAGCGATTACCCGAATTCAAAAAGCCCCTGCCAAGTGCAGGGGCTTTTTTTTGCCCGTAGAATAGCGGCTTCGCCATTCGGAGCCGTCCTGCATGTCCAAGCCCCTGCTCTCACCCCAGGGTGATTTCCCCCCCGTCGGCCTGGGTCGCCGGCTGGCGGCGATGTTCTATGACTTCCTGCTGTGCACCGCCCTGCTGATCGTCACCGCCGGCGCCTACAAGATGATCCAGATGGCGATCATCGGCGAGGCGCGCATGCGCGAACTGACCGAGGCCGGCGCGCTGGATGGCGACCCGTTGCTGTCGACGATCCTGCTGTTCGCCCTGTTCGGCTTCTTCGCCAAGTTCTGGACCCATGGCGGCCAGACCCTGGGCATGCAGGTGTGGGGAGTGCGGGTGCAAAACGCCGACGGCAGCGCCATCAGTCTGTGGCAGGCGCTGCTGCGCTTCGTGGTGTCAATCGCCTCCTGGCTGTGCCTGGGGCTGGGGTTCTTCTGGTCGCTGATCGACAAGCGCCAGCGCAGTTGGCACGACATTTACTCCGAGACACAGCTGGTGCGTGTGCCCAAGCGCAAGAAGTAGCCCGGACGACGACCACCCTGTAGGAGCGGCCTTGTGCCGCGAAAGGACCGCAAAGCGGCCCCAGGATCTACGCCACAAGACAGATCGCCGGGGCCGCGGTGGGGCCCCGTCGCGG
>NZ_JAZDCT010000043.1:0-48203 GCF_036324045.1 Pseudomonas carassii
TTACCCGCCGTAAGGGCGGAAAGGTGAATAAGCGTCGACATCACAAATGAATGCGCATACAACTTCCAAAACCACCCAACAACAACAACAACAACAACAACAACAACAACAACAACAACAACAACAACAGGTCAGATATCAGCTATTGCAAAACACCCCAATACCACCCATCAAGCACAAAGCCTCAAAGGCTCCAACGTCCGGCAAAGCACATCAAGCACCCGCTCTTCATGCTCATGAATAAAGAAATGCCCACCCGGAAACTTCGTCAGCGAGTACCCCCCGCCAGTCTCCCGCCCCCAAGCCTGCAACTGCTCATCACTGGCCCGGTCATCCTCACCGCCCAACACATGCAACGGACATTGCAACAATTGTCGCGCCTCATACTCATACCGCCCACAAAGCAAAAAGTCCGCCTGCACGATCGGCAAGGTCAGGCTCATCAGCTCCTGGTTGGCCAGCACCTCTTCAGGTGTCCCCCCAAGCTTGCGCAGTTCGGCGATCAGTTCGGCATCCCCACGAGGCTCGGTCCATTTGCCACCGGCATAGTCCTCCCGCCGGGTCGGCGCCGCCGTCCCACTGGCGAACAACGCCACCGGCGGCGGACACCCCAGCGCCCGCAGTTCGTGGGCCAGCTCGAAGGCGACCAGCGCCCCCAGGCTGTGCCCGAGCAGCGCGTAGGGCGCCTGGGTGGCCCCCCGCTGCTCATGGGCCAGCTGCCGGGCCAGCCCCCGCAGATCGGTGTGCAGCGGATCGCCCATGCGCGCGCCACGCCCGGGCAACTCCACCGGACGCACCTGCAGCCAGGCCGGCAGCTTGCGCCGCCAGCGGCTGTAGACCATGGCGCTGGCACCGGAGTACGGCAGGCACAGCAGGTTCAGGTTCGACACCGCCTTACTGCGCCGCGGCTTCGGCCATCTTCTGGCGCAGGCTCAGTGGGCGCATGTCAGTCCAGACCTCATCGATGTAGGCCAGGCAGTCCTTCTTCAGGCCGCTCTTGCCCACCGCGCGCCAGCCGTTGGGGATCGCCTTGTAGTCGGGCCAGATGGAATACTGCTCTTCGTGGTTGACCACTACCTGGAACTGGATATCGTCGCGGTCGAAAACGGAAGTCATTGCCTGTCTCCTTGAATGATGAGTGCCGAACGCGCCGGGCGCAGGGCGGCTTCCATGAAAACGAAGACCGCACAGGGAAAATTAGGCCCATCCTGGAACTCTTGCTCGCCGCCCATGGCGCCCACAGGGTAACAGGCAATGGGGGCTACTGTGCCGCACTCCCCCACCCCAACGCCTTGTACAGCGCAATCGCATCCAGGTACGACGCTGTCTCTGCCTCGGCCACCTCGCGCTTGATCGAGAACAGCGCACGCTGGTTCTCCAGCACCGCCAGGTAGGTCCCCGCTCCACGCCGATAGCGCTTGTTGGCAATGTCGATGGCCTCGCTGCCGTGGCCGGCGGAGGCCACCAGGCTTTGCAGCCGCGCCTGGTTGCGCACCAGTTGCGTCACCGCGTTCTCCACTTCTTCGCGGGCCAGCAGCACGGCCTGCTGGTAGCGCGCCTGACTGCCCTCGGCCAGCGCCTCGCGTACGCGCAGGCGGGCACGGGCGTTGCCCAGGCGCAGCGCCGGCCAGGTCACAACCGGCGCCAGCTCGTAGGCACGGGCGGCACTGCCCAGGTCGCCGCTGCGCAGGGCGAAGAAACCGATGAAACCGCCCAAGTCCAGGCGCGGGTACAACTCGGCGGTGGCCGCGCCGACATCCTCGGTGCTGGCCGCCAGCTCACGCTCGGCGCTGACCACATCGGGGCGCTGGCCGATCAGCGCATCGACATCGCCCAGCGGCAACTGGCGCGCCAGCGGTGGCAGGAACGGCGCGGCGCCCTGCTCCTGGCTGCCCGGCACCTGCCCGGTCAGCACGTCGAGGCGGTAGCTGGCCTGCTGGATCGCCGCCTGCAACGGCGGCACCGCCGCCTCGCTGAGCAACAGGTTGGCGTGGGCGTTCTGCTGGTCCTCGTACTGGCCACTGCCGGCACGCACCTGGGCGCTGGTCAGCTGCAGGGTCTCGCGCCAGGCCTCGACCTGGTCCTCGGCCACGGCCAGGCTGCGCTTGAGCCCGAGCTGCAGGTAATAGTTGCGGGCCACCTCCGCGGCGATGCTCAGGCGCGCCTGGCGCAGGTCCGCCGCCGCCGCGTCGGCGCGGGCCTCGGCGGCGTCGGTCAGGCGCTGCAGGCGACCGAACAGGTCGATCTCCCACTGCACGTCGAAACCGGCGCGGTACTGCTCGGTGCGCATGCGCCGCGGGTCGCCGCCATCGGCCGGTTGCTGCTGCTCCAGGCTCTGGTTGTAGCCGGCGCGGGCGGTGATCCAGGGATAGCGGTCGAGGCTGCGGTCGTCGAACAGCGCCCGCGCCGCCAGCAGGTTGGCGTGGGCCTGGCGGACGTCGTGGTTGTTGGCCAGGGCCTGGTCGACCAGGCGCACCAGCTGCGGATCGTCGAAGAACCGCCACCACTGCGCCGGCAACTCACCACGGGCGGCGAAGGCGGCACGCTGCGGGCTGTGCACGCCAGTGGCCGGGATCTCGGCCTTCTGGTAATCGGGGCCGACGCTGCACGCAGTCAAGGCCAGGGCCATCAGGGAGACGACGAATACAGGCTTCATGGCTGGCCCTCCAGGGTTTCGGCCAACGACCGCGCCCGCGCCGAACGCGCGGTGCTGGCATGGTCACGGGCCAGCAGGCTGTAGATGGTCGGCAGCACGAACAGGGTGAACAAAGTCCCCACCAGCATCCCGGTGACGATCACCACGCCCAGCCCGAAACGGCTGGCGGCGCCGGCGCCCGAGGCGAACAGCAGCGGGATCAGCCCCACCACCATGGCCGCCGTGGTCATCAGGATCGGCCGCAGGCGGATCTGCGCCGCCTTGCCGATCGCCGTGCGCCGGTCCAGGTGCTGCTCGGCCTGCAAAGTGTTGGCAAACTCGACCATGAGGATGCCGTGCTTGCTGATCAACCCGATCAGCGTCACCAGGCCGATCTGCGTGTAGATGTTCACCGTGGCCACCCCCAGCGCCAGGGGCAGCAGCGCGCCGCTGATCGACAGCGGCACGGTGATCAGGATGATCAGCGGATCGACCAGGCTCTCGTACTGCGCCGCCAGCACCAGATAGATCACCACCACGGCGGCGAGGAACGCCAGCATCAGGGCGTTGCCCTCCTGCTGGTACTGGCGGGCGTCGGACTGCCAGTCGATGCTGAAGCCAGCGGGCAGTTCAGCCGCGACCTGCTCGAGGAAGGCCACGGTGTCGCCCAGGGTGACCCCGGCCGCCGGGATGCCCTGGAAGGTCGCCGCGTTCTGTTGGTTGAACTGGGTCAGGCGGTTGGGCTCGACCTGCTCGCTGACCTGCACCACGGTGGACAGCGGCACCAGCCGGCCCTCTTCGCTGCGCACGTACTGGCGGGTCAGGGCCTGCGGGGTCAGGCGCTGGTCGCGCGGGCTCTGGGCGATGACGTCGTAGGAGCGGCCGTCGAGGCCGAAGCGGTTGAGGTAGTTCTCCCCCACCAGCACCGCCAGCGACTCGCCGATGTCCTGCATGCGGATGCCCATGCTGTTGGCCTTGGCCCGGTCGACCCGCACCTGCACCAC
The DNA here is from genome assembly GCF_036324045.1 of Pseudomonas carassii. Taxonomy (NCBI): domain Bacteria; kingdom Pseudomonadati; phylum Pseudomonadota; class Gammaproteobacteria; order Pseudomonadales; family Pseudomonadaceae; genus Pseudomonas; species Pseudomonas carassii. The sequence continues at coordinate 3,640 of NZ_JAZDCT010000043.1, forward strand.
CGGGTTGTTGTAGTCCAGGTCGCTGTCGACCACGGCGAACAGGCCGCTCTGCCGGGCCTTGGCCTTGACCTGCTCCATGGTGTCGAACAGCACCCGGTAGTCCTGGGAGCTGCGCAGCACCATCTGCACCGGCAGGCCGCCCGTCGAGCCCGGCAGCGCCGGCAGCTGGAAGGCGAAGATGCTGGTGCCTTCGACATCGTTCACCGCCGCCTGCAGGTCGAGCTGGATCTGCGAGGCGTTGCGCGCGCGCTCGTCCCACGGTTGCAGGTTGATGCCGCCGATGCCCGAAGCAATGCCGTCGCTGCCGTTGATGATCCAGGTGCTGACGGTCTCCGGCAGGGTGCGGTAGACCGCGTCGAGCTTGTCGGCGAAACGTTCGACATAGGCCAGGTTGGCATGCTGCGGCGCCTTGATCGCGGTAAGCAGTCCGGCCTGGTCCTCGGTCGGCGCCAGCTCGCGCTGCGGCAGGCTGTACAGCAGCGGCAGGCTGACCAGCACCAGCAAGGCGAAGCCGACACTGATCCAGCGGTGCTTCAGCGAGAACCCCAGTACCTGGGCGTAGCGCTCGGCCAGCCAGTCGAAGAAGCGGTTGGCGGCATGGGCCATGCGCCCTTCGGACTGGCGCGCATCGAGCAGGAACGAGCTCATCACCGGCGACAGGGTCAGCGCCACCACGCCGGAAACCACCACCGCGCCGGCCAGGGTCAGGGCGAACTCACGGAACAGCGCGCCGGTCAGCCCGCCCATCATGCCGATCGGCGCGTACACCGCGGCCAGGGTGATGGTCATCGCGATCACCGGCCCGGCCACCTCGCGGGCGCCGATCAATGCCGCCGCCACCGGTGTGCGCCCCTCCTCGATATGGCGGTGGACGTTCTCCACCACGACGATGGCATCGTCCACCACCAGCCCCACCGCCAGCACCATGGCCAGCAAAGTGAGCAGGTTGATGCTGAAACCGAACGCCAGCATCAGCGCCGCCGCGCCGAGCATCGACAGCGGGATGGTCACCACCGGGATCAGTACCGTGCGCAGCGAACCCAGGCACAGGTAGATAACCACCACCACGATTGCCAGGGCTTCGAGCAAGGTCTTGGTCACCTCGTCGATGGAGGCCTGGATGAACCGCGCCGTCTCGAAGGCAAGCTCGGCCTTGACGTCCGGCGGCAGGGTCTGGCGGATCTGCGGCAGCAGCTGGCGGATGCCCTCGACGATCACCAGCGGGTTGCCGCCCGGGGTGGCGAACAGACCCAGGTGCACCGCCGGCACGCCGTCCATGCTGGCGCTGGTCTCGGCCGAGGCGGCGCCGAGCTCGACGGTGCCGATGTCGCGGATGCGCACCAGGCCATTGCCGTCGTTGCGGATCACCAGCTCGCGGAAGTCGCCGACCGAGGTCAGGTCGGTGTCGACACGGATATTGGCGATCACGTACTGCCCCTTCACCTTGCCGGGCGCCGCCTGGTAGTTGTTGCGCCGCACCGCCTCGGCCACGTCGGCCGCGGTCAGGCCCCGGGCGGCCAGGCGCGCCGGGTCGATCCACAGGCGCATCGACAAGGTCTGGCCGCCGAACACCTGGACCTTGGCCACGCCCTCGATGGTGCTGAGCAACGGCTCGACCACCCGTGTGAGGTAGTCGGTCATGGCCGGGATCGGCAGGCTCGGGCTGGCGAAGCCGATATAGGCCACCGCCGTCGACTCGCCGGCCGAGCGCTCGATCACCGGATCGTAGGCGCGCTCCGGCAGGCGGTAACGCACCTGGTTGACCTTGGCCATCACCTCGGTCAGCGCCTGGGTGGAGTCGCGGTTGAGCTCCATGCGCACGGTCACCAGGCTACGGCCTTGTACCGATGAGGACGACAGGTAGTCGATGCCTTCCACCGACGACACCGCCTGGGCGATCGGCTGGGTGACGAAGCCCTGCATCAGTTCGGCCGGGGCGCCGGGGTACTCGGTGGTCACGGTGATGGTCGAGCTTTCCAGCAGCGGGTACTGGCGGATCGGCAACTGCAGCAGCGACAGCAGCCCGAGCAGCAGGATCAGGGTGCTGACCACCAGCGCCAGCACAGGCCGGCGAACGAACAGGTCGGTGAATGTCATGGCGTGTTCTCGCTGGGGTCAGGCGCCGCTGGCCGGGGCCTGCAGGGTGTCTTCGGTGGCTTGCACGGCGGTGCCGTCGCTCAGGCGCAACTGCCCCGACACCACCACCTGGTCGTCCTCGTTCAGGCCCTGTTCGATCACTACCCGACCGGCCTGGCGCTCGCCGGTGCGCACCGCCACCCGCTGCACCACCAGGGCATCGGCGGCGTCATCACGGCGAGCGACGAACACCGTATCGCCGTAGGCGGTGTAGGCCACCGCGGTTTCCGGCACGGTCAGCACCTGGCCGTCATCGGGGCTGGCCACCTGCACGCTGGCGTACATGCCAGCGGAAAGGCGCGCATCGGGCTTGGCCAGGGTGGCCTGGACCTGCACCGTGCGCGAACGGCCAATCAACGGATCGATGGCGGTGATATGGGCAGTGAACGGGGTGTCGGGGAAGGCGTCCAGGCGCACCTCGACCGGCTGGCCGGGGCGCAGCTGGGCGCTCAGTTGCTCCTCGAGGGAGAAGTTGACGTACAGGCTGCGGGTATCGATCAGGCTGACCACCGGGTCGCCGACATTGAGGTACTGCCCCTGGTTCACCCGGCGGATGCCCAGGCGCCCGTCGAAGGGCGCGCGCACCGCCTTCTGGGCAATCACCGCCTCGGTACGGGCCAGTTCGCCCTGGGCCATGTCGCGAGCCGCCAGGGCATTGTCCAGTTGTTCCTGGGTAGCGGCGTTCTCGCGCAGCAGGTCCTTGACCCGCCGGTGATTGGTCCGCGCATTGTCCAGCTGGGCCTTCAGGCGCAGGCGCTCGGCCTGCTCCGGGGCATCGTTGAGGGTGACCAGCACATCGCCTTTGCGCACCTGCTGGCCGGATGTGAAGTTGATCGCCGTCACCCGCCCGCCGATCTCGGCCGACACCAGCACCTGGTGCACCGCCTCCAGCTCGCCAACACCGGCGAAGGCGCGTTTCTGTGGTGCCTTCTGCACCGTGGCCAAAGCCACCTTGACCAGGTACCGCGGCGCCGTCGCAGTGGCCTGGGCCTGGCCGGTGTGGCGCCAGGCCAGTCCGCCGGCGGTGACCAGCGCCAGTACCAGGGCGCTGCCGAGTATCGCCTTGCTTTTCATCGTCCGTCCTCGCCTCAGGCCCAATTCAGGTTGAACAGGAAGAACGCCAGGATCGCCCACAGCACCAGCACCAGGTGGGTGAGCTGCAGGCCTTCCTGGCGAATCCAGTAGCCGAACCACAGGCCACCGAGCAGCATGGCGAAGGTGAAGGCGAGGAACGCAGCAAGCGCCAGGTTCAGCCAGGCGCGGGCCATGAGCGGGTCCTGGGCGACGATCAGCCCGTAGCAACCGATCCAGGCCGCCACGCTGGCGACCACCTGCAGCAGCAGGATCACCAGCAGCGCGGCGCGGGCCAGGCCGGCCGACTGGCAGGCCCGGCGCAGCAGGGGGAAGTCGATGGCCGGCGGCTGGCGCAGCGGCGCCATGGCCAGCGTGGCGCCGATGGCACCGACGGAGCTGGCGAAAGCCTGCAGGTTGTTCAACACCGCGATGCTCAGCCACAACGCCAAGCCCACGGCCTGGATGGCCTGGAACAGCCACAGGGAGGTGTGCAAATCCATATCAACGTCCGTATTGATGGCCTGGCCAGGGGAACAGGCAATTACACAAGAAAACGCTTGGATATTAGTGGCAGCCTTGCCGATGCACAAGCGCCCCTATTACAGGGGCGCGTGGTGCAAGGAGGATTGATGCGGATCAGTCGGGCGGCAATACGGGGTTGAACCTGCCCCGGCCACCGCTCAGCCCAGGTGACGCAGGAACCACTGCCCCGCCGCCTGCGCCGCAGCCTGGAAGTGCCGCTGGTACGGATCGAAGTGCCCATCGGGCAGCACCACCAGGCGCTTGGGCTCCCCGGCGCGGTTGTACGCGGCGAGGGCCAGGTCCGCGGGGGTGACGGTGTCGCGTTCGGCCACCAGCATCAGCAGTGGCGTCGGGCTGATGCGCTCGATGGTCAGGCCCGGTTCGTACTCGCTGGCCAGTTCACTGGAACGCAGGGTCACACGGTTGTCCCAACCCGCCTGCAGTGCCCGTGCCGTGCCGTAGAACGCTTCGGCGTCTGCCCCGGCATAGATGCCGGCCTCCCCCGCCTCGGCGATCACCCGTCGATACCCCGGCGCACCGCCGGCATGGCGAGCCGCGCGGTCGCGGGCGAAAGCCTCGCGCATCGCGTACACATGCTCGCCCGCCCGGCGCAGGAAGCTCTGGTGACCACTGATGGTCGGCACCTGGGCCACCACGCAGCGCACCCGGCGGTCCCAGGCCGCCAGTTGCAGGGCGTGGCCGCCGCTGTAGCTCGAGCCCCAGACGCCGATGCGCCGGGCATCGAAGCGCGGCTGCGCACAAGCCCAGGTCAGCACCTCGCGCAGGTCATCGAGTTGCTGGCGAGGGTCGATCTCGCCTCGCGGCTCGCCCCCGCTGTGGCCGAAGTTGCGCTGGTCGAACAGCACCACCGCCAGGCCCGTGGCGGCGAAATGTTCGGCGAAGCGGTCCAGGGCCTGCCCCTTGAGCGCGGCGAAGCCCGGGCTCATCAACACCAGTGGCAGCGGCCCCGGGGCCTCGGGAAGATAGAGCCAGGCATCGAGGGTGATGCCATTGACGGCGATGGCAAGGTTCTCGCGGTTGAATGTGACGGGCATGACGCGGCTCCTGTGGCGGATCGGATACGCGTCAGCTTAGGGTCGGGCCAGGCACGGCGCTGGCGCGCGGCGGTCAGGCATGCGTGCGTATCGGCCAACTTGCGCTGAAGACGCTGGGCGCGCAGCCCATCAGCCGGCGGAACACCTTGGCGAACGCTGCCGGCGACTCGTAGCCCAGCTCCTGGGCGATGCGCCCCACCGGTTCGCCCTTGTGCAACCGGGCGATGGCGGCGAACACACGGGCTTGCTGGCGCCAATGCTGGAAGGTGCAGCCCAGCTCGGCCTGGAACAGCCGCGCCAGGGTGCGCACCGACGCGCCCACCTCATGCCCCCAGTCCTCCAGGGCGCGCCCATTCGCCGGGTCCTCCAGCAAGGCCGCGCAGAGTTTCTGCAGACGTGGCTCGGCGGGCATCGCCAGGCGCAACGGCACATCGCGGACCCAGCGCAGCTCGTCCAGCAACAAGGCCATCAGGTGCGCCTCGCGGCTGTCGGGCAGCGTGCTCTGGTCGATGGCGCGGGCACTCAGCAGCAGCTCGCGCAGCAGCGGCGTCACCAACAGGCTATAGGGCTGATCGGCAAGCTCGCAGGTCTGCGGGTGCAGGTAAAGCGTGCGCAGACTCACCTGGCCACGGGCGCGCAGGCTGTGCTCGAGCCCCGCCGGTACCCACAGGCCCTGTTGCGGCGACAGCACCCAGAACCCCTGGGCGCAGCGCAGCTCCATGATCCCGCGGGTGGCGAACACCAGTTGCCCCGCCTCGTGCCAGTGCGGGCTCAGGCGCTGGCCATCGGCATACTCGCGGCACACCGGGCGGCACCGCTGGCCCGGGTGCTCGAACACCGGCAGGTGCTGCTTCACGCCTGGCCCGGCACGCGTGTCAGGGCTTCGCGAAAGCGCTGGGTACTGGCCAGCGCCAGTACCAGGCCCAGCACCGCCACGCCGCCACCGACCAGGCCGATATGCGCCACGCCCAGCTGGCTGCTGACGATGCTGCCCAACAGCGCGCCGCCGCCGATGCCGATGTTGTAGATCCCCGAGAACAGCGCCATGGCCACGTCGGTGGCGTCCGAGGCGAGCTTCAGCGTCTTGGACTGCAGCGCCAGGCTGAAGCTCAGGATCGCCACGCCCCAGACCATGCTCAGCCCGGCGAACACCGGGAAATTGCCCGACAGCGGCAGCAACAGCAACAGGCACGCCGCCAGGGCCCCGATGGCCCCCACCAGGAAGCCATGGGGGAAACGCTCGCTGTAGCGGCTGAACAGCACCGAACCAAACACCCCGGCGCCACCGAACAGCAACAGCAGCAGCGTGGTGCGCTCGCCGCCGATCTGCGCCACGTGCAGGGCGAACGGCTCGATGTAGCTGTAGGCGGTGAACTGCGCGGTGATCACCAGCGTCACCAGCAGGTAGGTAATCACCAGCGCCGGGCGGCGGAACAGGATCGGCAGGCTGCGCAACGAGCCGGAGTTCTGGCTCGGCAGCAGCGGCAGCGACTTCATCAGGCACAGCATGGTCGCCAACGCCACCCCGGCAATGCACAGGAAGGTGATGCGCCAGCCCAGCGCCTCGCCCACCACCCGCCCCAGCGGAATGCCCATGACCATCGCCAAGGTGGTGCCGGTGGCCAAAAGGCCCAGCGCCTTGGCCTGCTGGCCGGGCGGCGCCACGCGCACCGCCAGCGACGCGGTGATGGCCCAGAACACGGCGTGGGCCAGGGCGATGCCGATGCGGCTGACCAGCAGCATGGCGAAACTCTGCGACAACCACGACAGCAGGTGGCTGGCGATGAACACCAGGAACACCAGCAGCAGCAGGCGTCGGCGCTCGATGTTGCGGGTCATCAACATCATCGGCAGTGACGCCAGCGCCACCACCCAGGCATAGATGGTCAGCATCAGGCCGACCTGCGCGGTGCTCATCTCGAAGCTGCGGCCGATATCGCTGAGCAGCGCCACCGGGACGAACTCGGTGGTGTTGAAGATGAACGCCGCCAACGCCAGGGCGATGACGCTCAGCCAGCTGCCGTTGCCGGCCGTGGGGGGCATGGAGGTGGGTACGGGTCCATTCATGTGAAGACGTTTTTCTCCGCGGGCAAGGCAACAGGACGCGCATCGCCTGCCCAGGTTCCAGGCCGGTGACGCACGTTTGATTATTGGAAGGATGCCCAGCATGGTACGCATCAAGCCCGGACCTCACAACCTCGGGTGCGGACGGAGTACCATGCACCCTTTTGTTGCATCGCCACCCACCCTGCGGAACAAGGAGTTCGATCCGCCCATGGACAAGCAGCACCCCCAGCAGCAGTGGCGCGAGGCGGTCATCGCCTACGCCGAGGCCATCAACCGCTATGTCGCGCAGGGCCGTGCGCAAGGCTGGGACGATCTGGAGGAGCCGCAGGCAGCGGCCACCGAACACCTGCTCGACGCCTGGCTGGCGGCGCTGCGGGCTATCAACCGGCCCGGCGTCGAGCCGGCGCAGCGCCAGCTGTTCCGTGAGGCCTGGCCGCCGGCGCACCTGCCACTGGTGCCCTTGTTCGAGGAACAGGCCCAGGGCATCGGCAACCTGCTGCTGCTCGACGACGGCAGCCTGCTGGCGCGTATCGGCATGCCGTTCGACCGAGGGCAGGTGCTGCGCATCGATGACCAAGGCATCACTCCGGTGATCGGCGTCGAGCACTTCGGCCGTTGCCCGCAGCGGCGCTACTATGCCCTGGCCAATGCCGAAGGGGTACGCGTGACCGATGGCTGGGGCGGCCCGCTGGTGGCCAGGCTGGCCTGGCCCCATGGCCTGGAAGGGTTGCCGGCCGGCTACCCGTTCGACCCCCTCGACCTGCCGCCGATACCCACCGCGCTGCTGCCCTTCCCCGATGGCCAGCGGGTCCTGCTGGTCAGCAGCGACGGCATCTTCGTGCTCGCCGCCAACGGCGCCACGCGCCTGCTGCCGCGCCAGGAAGACATTCTCGATGAACTGCGCGAGGGCACCGATCCGGACGACATCGTCCTGGGCCTGGCCATGGAACACGCCGCGCTGTCACCGGATGGCCGGCTGATCGCCCTGGGCGAGCAGTGCGGCCGGCACCTGGTGCTTGACGAGCAGTTCAGGCCCGTCGCCGAAGTCGGCCCGGCCAGCGAGTACCCGCACTTCGCCCTGTTCAACCGGCGTGGCGACCAGCTGATCCTCAACGCCTGCCATTTCTACCGCGGCGGCACCGTCGGCGTGCGGGTGGCCGACCTGCCTGGGCTGGACACCGGGTTCTACAGCGAGGACCCGCGCACGCCGCTGTTGCAGGATGGCGCACGGATCTACGCCGGAGTGGCCCGTGAAGGCGAGTACATCGTCGGTGACGCCCATGGCTATCTGCGCGCCTTCGGCGAGGACGGCAGCGAGCACTGGCAGCACTACCTCGGCTCGACCATCAGCGCCATGGACATCAGCGCCGACGGCCGCACCCTGGCGGTGGCCAGCCATGCCGGCTTCATTTCACTGATTGCCCTGGACAGCGGCCGGCCGCAATGGCAGATCGGCACCGGGGCGCATGGCGAGATACGGCGCTGGGTGTGCTGGAAGGGATTCGAGCAGCCGCTGGCCTGGTAGGCCGGCGGCGCCGGGGGTATACGTTCCCCTGTAGGAGCGGCCTTGTGTCGCGAAAGGGCCGCAGAGCGGCCCCGGCAATTTCGGCTGCGTAGCTGAAACCCTGGGGCCGCTTCGCAGCCCTTTCGCGGCACGAGGCCGCTCCTACAACGGGTGCGCTGCAAGGCCGGTCAGAACGCGTAGCGCGTGGTCAGCATGAAGTTGCGCGGATCCCCATAGTAGCCCCCGCTGTAGAAGCCCAGGTTGTTGAAGTACTTCCTGTCGGTGAGGTTGTTGCCGTTGAGGGTCACCGACAGCTGCTCGGTCACCTGGTACCTCGCCATCGCGTCCAGGGTCAGGTAATCGGCCTGGGTGTAGCGAATGGTCTCGCCCGCCGTGACCGGGCTGTCCAGGTCCTTCCACACCTTGCTCTGCCAGTTGGCCGAACCGCCCACGGTGAGCTTGTTCCAGACCCCTGGCAAACGGTAGGTGGTGGACAGGCGCAGCAGGTTCTCCGGCTCGATGGTGGAAATCTTGTCGCCCTCGCCATCGCGGGTGATGCGGTGGGTAAAACCACCCTGCACATGCCAGTCCGGGGTCAGCTCACCCGCCACTTCCAGCTCGAAACCACGGGTCTTGGCGCCCTGGATCGCCCGGTAGACGCCACGGTTGGTGGCCGGATCGGTGCGGTCGAACTCGGCCAGGTTGTCCTGGCGCACCTCGAACAGCGCCAGGCTGGCGTTCAGGCGACCGTCGAAGAACTCGCCCTTCAGGCCCAGCTCGTAGGCATCGCCCTCCTCCGGTTCGATCATCTTGCCGCTGGCATCCTGCTCGCTCTCGTGAGGCTTGAAGATGCTGGTGTAGCTGCCGTACACCGACCAGCTGTCGTCCAGGTCGTAGACCACCCCGGCGTAGGGCACGACCACGCCGTTCTCTTGCACGTCCTGGGTCTTGCTGCGCTGGCCGGTGGTGGTGTCCAGGCTGGTGCTGTCGAGCTGCCAGTTGGACAGGCGACCGCCAAGGATGATCGACAGCCTGTCGGTGGGCTTGAAGCGACCTGTCAGGTAGGCGGCATCTTCCTGCACGCGGGTGTCGACCTTCGACAGTGGCCGCCCCCAGTCGGGCTCGGGATACTCGCCGCGCCACTGGTAGATGTTGGCGCTGCCGAACAGGAACGGCCAGTTGCTTTCATGGGCGCGCACATCGCGGTGGGAAATGCCCGCCACCAGTTCGTGCTCGCGTCCGAGCAACTGGAACGGGCCGCTGGCAAAGAGGTCGTAGGCGTTCTGGTCGGTCTGGTAACGGTAGCGGCCCAGCCACACGCCCATGCCGTCCCCGCTGGCCGCATCGGGGTAGCCGTTGGCCGCCGAACCCAGGCGCGTCGGCGCGTCGGTCTCGCTGCGGCTGGCCGAGGCCTTGATTGTCCAGTCGTTGGCCAGGCGCTGCTCGAGGGTGACGAACAGGTTGTCGGCGGTGTTGTCCCAGGCGCTCCACTTGGCGCCGGGGTTGAACGAGCGCGGCATGCCGAAACGGTTGCCCTGGTTGTCCAGCAACGGCGTCGACGGCCCCCAGGACGAGCCTTCGGGGCGGTTGCTCTGGCGGCTGAGGCCGACGCTGAGCAGGGTGTCGTCGGTCAGGTCGGCCTCGACGATGCCGTACATCACCTGCTTCTTTTCGGACAGGTTGTCCATGAACGACTGGCCGTCCTCGTAGGCCGTGACCAGGCGCCCGCGCACGTTGCCTTCAGGCGTCAGCGCGCCGCCGATGTCGAACTCGCCCCGGTAGGTGTCCCAGCTGCCGGCGCCCAGCGACACATAGCCGGACAGCTCGCGGGTCGGCCGCTTGCGCACCAGGTTGACGGTCGCCGACGGGCTGCCGAAGCCGCTGAGCAGGCCGGTGGCGCCACGCAGCACCTCGACCCGGTCGTAGATCACCAGGTCGGTCTGGTCGATGCCGTTGCCGAAGCGGAAAGCCGCCGGGATGCCATCGATCTGGAAGTTGTCGATGTCGAAACCCCGGGCCTTGAAGGCGGCACGGCTGCTGTCGAGCTTGGTGACGGTGACGCCCGGGGTCTTGGCCAGCGCGTCGCTGATGCTGGTGAGGTTCTGGTCGTCCATCTGCTGGCGGGTGATGACCGTGACCGATTGCGGCGTTTCCCGGGGCGACAGGGCCATGCGCGTGGCGGTGCGGCTGGCGCCGGTGGTGTAGGAACCACTGCCTTCGGTGGTCTCGCCCAGCGCGGTGTCGGTGATGGCGGTGGCGCCCAGCTCCAGGGTGCCCTTGCCGCTGGCCGTGTCGGCCCAGGCCTGGCCGGCCGATGCGGCAAGGCTCGCCGCGAGGATGGCCAGTGCCAGCGGATGACGCTGGCGGACGGTGGTGGCGTTCCCTGCCCCTTGAACCGTGTTCAGAGAGTGCTGTCGTTGCACGCTTGTCGACCCCTACTTGTTGTGTCTGCTCGATACGAGTGGGGGCTAATCACTGGCAGTTGTTGTGGTTATGTGCCCGTTCTGCGACGGCTGTGGCGCATCCTAGGGTTTTTACGAATTTTTTACAATTGAGAATATTTCGCAATAATTGGATCCAGGCAAAGAAATGTAACAGCCTGCCATTCGGCAAGCCCGGCGATCACGACTAGGCTCAAAATCATGTGATGCCGGGCCCCTCTGACGGTTTGCGCCGCCATGTCGGAATCACTGTTGCCATGCAACGTCGACAATCAAGGAGGGGCTCATGACGGCTCTGCAGCATTTCCTCTTCACGCCTTTTCTCGGCACCAGCGCCTGGTTGTGGCTGGTCTTCATCACCATCGTCATCGCCTTGCTGGTCCTCGACCTGGGTGTGCTGCACCGCCAGGACCGCGAGATCGAAATGCGCGAAAGCCTGCTGCTGTACTCGGGCTACTTCAGCGTCGGCGTGCTGTTCGGCGTGTGGGTCTGGCATGAGCTGGGCGCGCAACCGGCGCTGGAGTTCTACACGGGTTTTCTGGTCGAGCAGTCGCTGTCGATGGACAACGTGTTCGTCATGGCGATGATCTTCAGCTTCTTCGCCATCCCCCGCCGCTACCAGCATCGCGTGCTGTTCTGGGGCATCCTCGGAGTGGTGGTGCTGCGAGCCATCATGATCGGCGTCGGTGCCGCGCTGGTGCAGCACTTCGCCTGGGTGCTGTACCTGTTCGGCGCCTTCCTGCTGTTCACCGGGGTGAAGATGGCGCTATCCAAGGACGACGCCCACCCGGACCTGGCCAACAACCCGGTACTGCGCTTCGTGCGCCGGCACATGCGCGTCACCGACCAGTTGCATGGCCGGCACTTCTTCGTCCAGCTCACCCCGCCCGGGGCGACGCGGGCGATCCGCTATGCCACGCCGTTGTTCCTGGCCCTGGTATTGATCGAACTGGCCGACCTGGTGTTCGCCGTCGACAGCGTGCCGGCGATCTTCGCCATCACCCAGGATCCGTTCATCGTCTACACCTCGAACATCTTCGCCATCCTCGGCCTGCGCTCGCTGTACTTCGCCCTGGCGGCGCTGATGCACCGCTTCGTCTACCTCAAGTACGCGCTGGCGATGGTGTTGATCTTCATCGGCTGCAAGATCTTCTGGCACGGGCTGGTGGGCAAGGTGCCGGCCGGGGTGTCGCTGGGGGTGACCTTCGGCCTGCTGCTCGGTGGCGTGCTGCTGTCACTGCTGCGCACCCGCGACAAGAAAGCGGATCCGTCAGAGGTCGATGAAGCCAGGCGATAACGGGCTGACGGCAGCAGCGAAAGCCAGTGCCACTGGCTGATCGCCGCTGCCCGTCCCCGGCTCATAGCAACAGGTTGCCCCGCTCCTCCTCGGTCAACTGCGCCTTCGCCCGCTCATCCAGCGCCCCGGCCCCGAGCACCTGTACCGGGCTCTGGCGGTTGTACTGGGGGTTGAGGCTCGCCCCGTCCTGCCCCGGCACCAGCCGCTCGCCGCCGAAGCCCAGCACCTGCACGGTGATCACCGACGGCTGGCGCTGCCTGGACGCGGCCTGCTGCTGGCGGCCCGCCTCTTCGGCAGCCTGGCTGGCCGACGATGCCGCGGCACTGGCCGAGGCGATTGCCCCAGTGTTCACCGAGGCCACCACCGGCATACCCTTGGCATCGCCCTGGACCTGGATGTTGGCGGCGTTGACCACCTGCAGCGCGGCGATGTTGACGTTGCCGGACACCCGGATCCCGGCCTCGCCGGCATCGATGGTGCCCAGCGGCGCGATCAGGTCGATATCCCCCGGAGGCACCTCGGCGATCGGATTGAGCGTGGCGATGCCGGCGCCGGTGCTCGGCACGCTCGGCGCCAGGCCGACGTTGCCCCAGCGGTCGTAGGTGCGCTTGGGCGGGGTGTAGACCACGGTGGTCTTCGAACCGCGACCGGCGTTGATGTCGCCCTGGGTCGACCAGCCGAGGATCGAGCCACCGAAGGTGGTCATGATCCGGCTCTGGCCAAGCAGGATGCTGCCTTGCGAATACAGCTGGATATCGCCGCTGCCCTGGGTGATCACCCCGGCGGTGGACGGTGGCGCCTCGCCCTCGATGCCGAACACCTGCTGGCCACCGGGTGTCAGCACCTGGATGCCGCCACCGAAGTCGGTGTGAATGCCCGCGCCGCCATAGAACGTGGCGCTGCCGCCATAGCTGATCGGGTTGCCGGCCACATCGCGCTCCGGGAACAGCGCGGCGATCGCCTGGCGACCGCGCAGGTAGCTGCCGGTGCGCGGGCCGTTGACGTCGTTGTACTCGCGCCCGCCCTCGCGCAGTTCGCTGAAGTACACCTGCCGGGCGAAGATACGCTGCTGCTCGACGGGCAAGGCAGCGAAATAGGCGCGGCTTGCGGCGTTGTCGCCAGTGAAGTCGAAGCGTTCGCGCAGCCAGGCCTGCAGCTCCTGGCCGTAGACCTTGAACGGCTGCTCCGGCTGGCCCTGCTCCGTGCCCAGGTAACGCTCGAGCAGGCGGGTATAGTCCGGACCGGCTTTGCCGGCGCCGACGACGATGGCGATGGCCGCGCCGTCGTTACCGCCACCGCCACCATCGACCCGGCCAATGCTGTTGATCGCCGCCTCCTGGTAAGCCGAGCCCACGCCCTGGCCGGACTGGAACAGGTTGCCTCCGGCGACCACCTCCAGCTGACCGGGACCGGCGACATTGAAGGTGCTCAGGCGAATGTCGCGGCCGGCGCTGATCAACGAGACATCCAGGGCGTCACCATGGATGATCAGGTTGCCCGAGGAATGGATGTTGCCCTGATCCCCCGCCACCATGCCCGTCGCCCCGAAGCGCTCGGTCCCCAACGCCTTGCCAGCATTGACGATATCGCGCCCGGCCATCACCCGCACCGGCCCTGCGCCCTGGTACAGCTTCAGCCCGGTCTGCTGGTATTCGATGATCTCGCCGGTGTTCAAGCCGAGGATGTCCCCCGTCAAGGCATAGAAACGCGCAGGCGCCTGCGGCCGCTGCCCGGCCCTGTAGGTGTTGAGTCCATAGGTGAACAACGGCGCCGTATCCAAGCTACCGGCAACGTCCCCGCTCAGGTTGCCGGCCCGGTATACGAACGAGAAGTCCTGGCCCAGCATGGCGGGTCGCTGCGGTGTGGCGATGGCTGACGTGTCGGTGCCTGCCTGGCTGATCACGTAGCCACCGGCATAGATCGACTCGCCCGCGATCAATTGCAGGGCGCTGCGCGCAGACGGCGCGGTCATCAGCGAGTACGCGGACGTCGCGACGCCCCGCTCGCTGGCCGAACTGCCGTAGTACAAGCTGCCGTTGGCCGCCGACACGCGCAGGGCCGTCGGATAGAACAGCCGCCCCCCGTAGAGCGGCAGGTTGCGCCCGGGGCGGGCGTCGTCGATGTTGACCGGCGTGACATTGCCGCCCAGGGCCAGCAGGTCCACGGCGGTGGTCTCGCGCCACAACGAGAACCAGCTGCTGCCCTGCCCGGCATAGCGCACACCGTTGTCGCCGAGGAAGCCGGTCATGTTGAACTGCGGCACCCGGCCCGGGTCGCCCACGCCTTGCACGACCAGGTCGCCGCGGCTGTCCAGGCGCACGGCGGCATCGCCCGGCATCAGTGTCAGGCCGCCCAGCGCCGCCGCCTTGGTCGAGGTGAAGGGGTCGTAGGCACGCGACTCGCTGCTGTCGTTGAAGGCGAAACTGCTGCCATAGACCTGCCTGACCACGCCGACGCTGCCCGCCTGCACATTCAGGGCGCCGCGCAGGTTGACCAGCGTGCCGCCCAGGTCGGGGGTGACGCGCGCCATTTCCAGGGCACTGGAGCCCGGGTTGATGGCGCCGGCCACGCGCAGGTCGAGGTCGCCGCCACCGGTCTGTAGCAGACGGCCATCCTCGGTCATCCGGCCACTGCCGCCGACCACCAGGTTCAAGCCCTGGCTGCGCTCGGCCTCGACGCCGGCGGTGTTGCTCGACTGCAACAGGCCCGCCGAGCCGCCCACGCCGACATCCAGGTTGCCGCCACCCAGGGTACCGATGCCGGTGAAGCCCACCAGCCAGGGCTCGGCCAGCGTGGCCTGGGGCTGTTGGGCGAAGGTGCCGAAGTTGACCCACCAGGCCGCCGGGGTATCGGCGCTGGGCTGCCCCTGGCGCCACAACCAGTTGCCCACCGCGGCCGACGCCGCTTGCGGCCTGGCGAGGGCGCTGCCGGTCCTGGTCGCCACCAGGTTGCCCGTCAGGTCGCCGCCGGCGGCGATGCGCAGGTTACCGCCCTGCTCCGGATACCAGGCGCGATACAGGCTGTTGGTCAACGCTTCATAGGCCGTGCCGGCGCCGCCGAGCAGGCTGCCGTCGGCCAGCCGACCACGGGCGGCCTGGTGCGGGTCGCTGCCGTCACGCAGCAACGACGGCGCCTGGGTGCCGGCGGTGTAGACGCCGAACAGCGAGTCCATGCGCCAGTCGCCGGCGCTGAGCAGGTCCAGATCGCCGGTGCCGGTACGCAGCACGCTGAACATCAAGGTCTGCGGCGTGACCTCTATTCGCTCGGGCTCGGTGGGCGCATCGATCTCCAGGCACCAGCCGGGGATGCTGCAGAACTCCATGTCGGCCTCGGCCACGGGGGTGCCGGGCTCCATGCCGAAGGTGTTGTCCGGCCCCCAGACCCAGATCTTCTTGCCGCCCAGCACCTTGTCCATGCACCAGCCGTCGATCTCGCACATCGCCAGGTCTTCCGGCGCCACCGGCGTTCCCGGCTCCATGCCGAAGGTGTTGGCGGGGCCCCAGACCTTGATGACCTTGACCGCAGGCTCGCACCAGCCTTCGTTCTCGCACATCACCAGGTCCTCCGGTGCCACGGGGCTGCCCGGCTCCATGCCGAAGGTGTTGCGCTCCCCCCATACCAGGCCGGTCCCCGAACCGTCGCCCCCCGTGCGTTTCTGCTGAGCGATGTAGTGCAGGTCGGCCAGGCGCAGCACGCCGGCATCGGTGTCGGGACGCGTGATGCGACTGTCGGCGGCGTCCAGGTCGGCGCCGGCCACCAGGCGCATCGACCAGGACTGCGAACCTTGCGCCAGCATCTGCGCCAGCGCCCAGTTGCGCCCCTGTTGGCCATTGACCGCGGGCCGCAGCTCGATCAGGTCGACGCCCTCGGCCAGCTTGACGTCGGTGCCGGCCGGCAACCGCGAGCCCACGGCCAGGCCCAGCACGCCGCGCTGGCTCAGGCCGCCGCTGGGCAGGGCAACACCCTTGCTCCAGGTGCCGCCCTGCACCGCCACGCTGACCGGCAGACGGCTGCCGGCGTCCAGGCGCGTGCCAAAGGCCAGGGTGACCGGTTCGCGCAGCAGCGTGCCGGCGGCATACAACAGGTTGCCGCCGGCATCGCGCACCGCGGCCTCGAGCACCGTGCCCGCAGGCAGGGTCAAGGGCGTCGACAGGCTCATGGCACTGGGCAGGCGCTGGTTGGCTGGCAAGGTGGTGGCGGCGAACGGCAGGTCGAAGTTGAGCAGGCTGCCTTCGGGGAACAGCGTGCCCTCGGCCAGTTCGACGCCGCTGCGCGGGATCACCAGGTCGCTGTCGAAGGGCTGCTTGCCGGGCACCAGCAACCAGCCCTTGCCGTCCGTGCGTGTGTCGTCGGTGGCCAGGTCCACCGGCATGAAACCGTCGCTGATGCTGCCGTACACCTCCAGGTTGCCCCCGGCGCGCAGCACCAGGTTGCCCACCTCGCCTGAACCGTAGACCGAGGTCTGCGGGGTCAACGGATTGAGGCTGGCGTAGCGATGGCCGGACAGGTCCAGGTCGCCCTGCACCACCAGGTCGGTACGGGCATCGACCGTGGCGATCTCCACGCCCGGCCGCAGGTGCAGGGCCTGGGCGTAGCGGGAGTTGTTGAGCCCGGCCAGGCGCACGTCGAGCAGGTCGCGGTTGCCCAGCAAGTGGTTGATGAACTGCACGCTCAGGTCGTGCTTGCGGTTCAGGTAGTCCTGGTCGATGACCTGGACCGGCCGGCCGCTGGCCGAGGTGCCGCCTGGCGCCGCGTCGGTGTAGCGCTGGTTGCCGACCACCGCGATGGAGCGGGCGCCGAGGATGTCCACTGGGCCGCGCACGTCGATGGCGATATCGCCCGCGGTATCGCTGCCCAGGCGCGGGGCGATCAGCTCCAGGGTACCCCGTGGGCGACCATCGCCCTGCCCGGAGGCGGTGCCGTGGCGCAGGTCGATGCGCGCGCCGCTGGCCAGGGTCAGCTGGCCCTGGCCGCTGTTGAGTTCGACCACGGCGCGGTTCGGCGCGTCGATGATCGCACCGTAGCTGTCGACCCGCAGCACACTGCCGTGGGCATCGAGCAACGCCCCGGCGCCGAGGGTAAGGCCACGTCCGGCGGCCAGGCGGATGCTGCCGACCTGTTCGCCGCTGGCATCGACATGGCCATCGACCCTGAGCTGGCCGTTGTCCAGCGACACGTTGATCTGCCGTGCCTTGAGCTCATCGCCGATCACCAGGTCGCCCTGCTTGATCTGGAAGCTGCGCGCGCCGAACACCTGGTCACGGTTCAGGCGCTGGTTCAAGCCGGTGAAGTCGTCCAGGCGCCGGGCACGGATATCGACTGCCCCGCCCGCGTAGGGAACCAGCGTGCCGGCGGCATCATACTGGCCGCTGGCCGCACCAAGAATCCGGCCGAGCAGCTCGATGCCCCCGCCCTGCTCGCCCAGGGCGATGGCGCTCAGACGGCCGGCGCGGTTGTTGCGGGCACTGAGGTCGATCAGCGCGCCGGCGGCCTGGTGAATGTTGCCGAACTGGCTGCCGAGCACCAGCTCGCCACCCCAGCTGTACTGGGTCACATCATTGAAGGTCAGGGTGCGCCCGGCCAGGTCCACCCGCGCGGCGTCGCCCAGGCGCAGGTCGTCCACGGCCTGCAGGGTCAGGCGGCCGCTGGGCAGGCTGAAGGTGCCGTCGACCAGCAGTTGCCGCGCCTTGAGACTCAACTCGGCGCCCAGTGCCTCACGGCCGTTGGCCAGCGTGCCCGCACTACCCTGCACACGCAAGGTGCCACCGGCCTCGATGCGGTTCAGCGAACCGGCGGTGCCGGTCCACAACGGCGTGTCCACCAGCAGGTCGCCACCGCTGTAGGCAAAGCCGCCGTCGGCCTGGTAGTCGCCGCGGCGGTGATGAACCAGCAGGCTGCCCTTGTGGTTGGCCGTCACCTGGTGACTGGCGTGCAGTTCCACACGGCTGAAACCCAGAGTCTGGCGCGCCATCTCGGTACTGCCGTCGGGCTGGCTGTTGGCGCCATAGCCGAATTCCAGGTCCTTGACGCGGATGGCCAGCACACCATCGCCACTGCCGGCTCCACCCGCGATCGGCGCGCCCGCGACATTACGGGCACCGCTCCAGATCAGGCGTTCGGTGCGGATGGTCGCCTGGTCGCCGGCCAGGCCACTGCCATGGATGGCCGGCACACCGAGGACCAGGGCCTGCAGGCGGTTCTTTCCGGTGAGCGGATCGTAGGTGTCGAGCGCCGTGGTGCCGAAGAAGTTCAGCGAGTCGGACGCCGCCAGCGTCAAGGTCTCCAGCGCGGGCACGCCATCGGCCGGGCTGCCCTGCAGCAGGCGGTCGAGCACCTGCTGGTTGAGGGTCAGGCCCTGACCCAGGACACCATTGGCCAGGGCCTGGGCCAGCGCCTCGGCGCTGCCGACGTTGATCCGCCCGACCGACAGGCCCAGGTGACGGGTGCCGAAGGCCACGCCATCATCGAGACTGAAGGTCTTGTCGGTGGCGGCGAACAACGAGCCTTCCGAGTACAGCCGGGTATTGCCCTGGCAACCGCCGGCGCTGCAGCCGCCAATGACAATGGAGCCCGGCGCCCCGCTGGTGGTGAGCGGCGAGGACACCACTTCCAGCCGGCCATTGGACACCGCCAGCAAGGCGCGGCCATTGCTGTTGATGAAGTAGCCGTCATCGGCGCCGAAGGGCACCGCGCCACGGCCAAGGGTGACGATACCGGCCCCCTGCTCGACGACGATGCCGCCACGCGGATCGTTGCTGGTCAGGAACACCTCGCCGGCCCGCAGCTCGGCCCCCGAACGCACCCAGATATCGCTGGTGCCTTCGAGGAAGGTCATCTGGTTGCCGCCCTGGCCGTAGAGCACATTGGCCCGCCCGCCCAAGGTCAGCCGGGGTGCCTGCAGGGCATTGAGCTCGCGTGCCGACAGCACCGCGATGTTTTCGCCGATGGCCTGGCCGCTGCCGCCGTCGGCGACGATCTCCAGGCCCCGGGCGCCGAACACCGCCGCGCTGCCGGCATGGCCACCCTGGGCGGCGGCGAAGTTCACCCGGCCGGCGACACGCAAGGTACTGGCGGCGTCATTGTTGGTATTCACCCGCAGGTTCAGCCACTTGCCATCGGCCTCGATCGCCGCGCGCGGCACGCCCTTGGCCACGGCATCGGCGCGGGCGAAGTCGGCATAGGACATTTCGTTGTACTGCGAATAGCGCCGCAGCACGTCAGCTGAGGTCAGGATTACCTGGCTCGGCAGCGCCTGGCGGATACCGGTGTTGGCCACCGACAGGCTGCCCGTGGTGGTCCAGGAACCGTTGCGCATCGCCTGGCTGCCAGTGCCTGCTCCGGCCATGGCCAGGCCATTGAGCTCGACCCTGAACGCGCCCGGCAGCAGGGCGTAGCTGGCCGGCAGCAAGGTGTAGGTGCCTGCCGCCAGGCCTGGGATGCTGCCATCCAGGGTGATCTGCTGGCCGATCCCCGGCGCCGTCACGCCGGCCTCGCCGGTTACCGGAGCGTAGGGGCCGGTGAAGCTCGGCACGATGGCATAGACCGGGTTGCTGTCCAGCGTGGGCAGGACCAGACGACCCTCGCCATCGAGCTGCATCAGAGGGTGGTAGCGGGCATCGGTGGAGCCGCCACGTCCGGAGACGAATCCGGCCCCGGTCAACATGCCGCCCCCGGCCAGGTCGATCAAGGCGTCCTGGCGGACATCGATCGATTTGCCGTTGAGCGACACCCCATAAAGGCTGTCGCCTGCCGCCCCCACCAGCTTCACCGCCTCGCCACCGAACAGGTAGCTCAAGCCGTCCACCGTTGCGCCATAGGGCATGACCAGCCCGGCCGCGCTGACCGAGGTGATGCTGCCCGGCAGCAGGGTCACGGACTGGGTGCCCCCCGTTTCCTGCCCCAGCGACAACCCGCCCAGCGGCGCCCGCAGCACGCCGCCCTGCTCCACCTTGCCAGCGATCAGCGCCAGTCGGCCGAATACCGAGAACGGTTGCTCGGGCGTGCCCTGGCCGGTCCTGCCAAGGCGCAGGGTAGCGTTGGCGCCCGTCTCGATCTGGCCGAAGGCACCGGTGGTCGGGTAGACCTGCGCGGCGAGCAGCTCCAGGTCGGCATTGCCGCGCAGCAAGGTGCGGTCGGTGCCCTCGCCGACCTTGCCCAGCACGCGCAGGTCACCCTGGCTGCGCAGGCTGCCCAGGGCAAAGCCACGCCGATCGAAATCCAGCGTGCCGCCTGTAGCCAAGGCAAGGCTGCCATGGGCACCCAGGGTCAGCGCATCGCGCAGGTCCAGCAACTGCGCGTCGACCTGCAACAGCGCCGTGCTGTCCTGGGTCGACAGGCCGCCCTTGAGGGTCGGTCGGGTCGCCTGCTCACCGCTGCGGTGGTTGCTGCCCGCGAGCCGCACATAGGGCGCCTGCAGGTGAACACGGGCGTCGCCTGCGCTCCCCTGGGCCAGCACCAGCGAGCCGGTGTACAGCTGCAGGCTGCGGGCCATCCGCAGATCGAGGTCGCCATCGAACGCCACCACGCCGTCGCTGAGCAGCGACAGGCTGTCGAAGCCCCCCTGGGCGATCCGGGCGACATCGAGCCGCCCCTGGCCATAGCGCAGCGGGCCGTTCTCGACACTGGTCGCGCCCTGGGCAAGGACCAGCTCGCGGGGGGCCTTGACCCCATCGACCAGACTGCCGTTGACGTAAAGACCGGTATCCAGCGCGACCTCCAGGCTGCCGCCCGCAGCGCCAAGACCACCGGAAGCGGCGCTGAAGCTGCCGTTCAGGCGCAGCCCGTGGCTCGACGCCAGGCTGATGCGCCCGCCATTGCTGGCTACGGCCAACGGCCCCTGGCCACGGATATCCAGCGTGGCCTGGGTACCATCGGCGCGCAGGCGGGCGCCCTCGGCCATATCCAGGAACAGGTAGGCGCCATTACTGGTGCCCAGGTTGTGATTGATCTGCCCGCCGATGACGATGCTGCCGCCGTCATCGACCCGGCCATAGCGGCGCCCCTGCAGGTCAACGGCCGTGACCGCCCGACCGGACACGTCGATCAGGGCCTGGTCGCCCAGGCGGATGGAACGCTGATGCGCGCCTTCGGAAACGCCGGAGTCCATCACCGGCAGCCACTGCTGCTGCAGGCTGACGCTGCCGCCCCAGGCATTGAGGGTGCCGTCCAGGGTCAATTGCGCGGTGCTGCTCAGGCTGATGGACTGCAACGGGTCGACACTGATCGTCGCGCCGCGCCCGACCTCGAGCAATGCTGCTTCGCGGACGGTCTGGGTGAAACGGGTATCGCCCGCCGCCAGGGCCAGGCTGGCGCCGGGACGCGATTCCAGGGTGCCGGCCACGGCGTTCTGCACGAGCGACGGCGCCAGCCAGATCTGTGCCTGGCCGCTGACCGGCTGGCTGGCGTCGAGCTGCTCCACGGGCCGGGTGACGTCGATACGGCTGCCAGCGGCCACGCTCAAACTGTGATTGCCGGTGATGGCGTAATGGGCGAAGCCGCGGCTGAAGAAGTCCTCGGCCAGATGCACGCTGGCCTTGCCATCCGCGGCGCCGCCAATGCTCACCCGGTCGGCGGCCACGGTCAGGGTGCCCGCACCGCTGCTGCCGTAGCCGCGCAGCTCACCGTCGAGGCGCATCCGGCCGGTCCCGGCGCTGTTCAGCGCGCTGCTCTGCAAGGTCAGGTTGCCGCCACTACCGCCGAGCAGGCGGTTGGCTTCGCGGCGCACCACACCGCCGGACACGTCCAGCACGCTGCCGCTGTCCAGCAGCACATCGCCGCTGCTGCGCAGGCTCAGGATGCCGCCGTTGCGCCAGGCTCGGTCGCCGGGATTCGCCTCCTCGCTGCGCAAGCCGCTGACATCCAGGCGTACGGCGGCGGCCACGCCGACCTGCGCGCGCAGCCCTGTCGGAGTAACAAGCGGCAGGTCCTGCAGGCTGGCGAGGACCCGCTGCCTGAGCACATCGCCCAGGACCATCTGCCCGCCCCTGGCGGTCAGGTCGGCATTGACCTGCACCTGCGGGGCATAAAGCGTCAGGCTGCCACCGTCGGCCAGACGCAGGGCATCATCGACCTGGATACGCTGCTGGGCGGCGACCGTCAGGCCGCCCAGGGCCAAGCCGTTGAGCCAGTCACTGTCGAGCAGCAGTTGCCCGCGACGTTTGTCGTCGAGCGGCGCCTGCAGGCCGACGTCGGCGCTCTGCCCGCCTGCCCCTTGACGCACCAGCACCTGCTGCATGACCGGCGTCAGGCTGAAGCCCAGCGCCTTGGCATCGGAGAGATAGCCGGGCACCTGCTGGCCGATCACCAGCTGCGCGCCCTGGGCCTGGGCGCTGTGGACCTGGCTATAGCCGTCGCGTCCGCGCACCGGCGCCTGGACCTGGCGCTCGTCCTGCCAGGTCTGGCCGATCAGTTGACCATCAAGCACCGCGCTGTGGGTCGCCACCACCAGGCTGCCGGCATCGCGCCCCACGGTGTAGCCCTGCTCGAAGCGCTGGCCGGGGGCGATCAGCGGGTTGTAGAAGGTGCGGGTCTGGTCCCAGCGCGCGCTATGCGCCTCGTAGCCTTTGTACAAGCCGGTGTAGAGCAGGTCGCCCGGGGCCCGCGACAGTTCGTACAGGCGTCCGTCCTCGCCGCGCAGCCAGCTCTGTCGGACGTAGCCGTCCTGCACCGCCAGGGTGCCACCAGACAGGTTGATCTCGGCGCCGGCACGGGTCACCAGGTCCTGACCGGTGAAGGTCACCGTGCCGCCCTGGGCCATCCACTCACCGACACTGTGGTTGCGGGTGCCGAGGTAGCCGCCGACCTCGAGCAGGCCACCGGCGGTGTACCAGCGATCACCGGCGTAGCCGTTGACGCCCTTCCCGACATGCACCAGCTCCCGCACATCGACCCACACATCGCTGTTGATCAGGCCGCCCTTGTCGCGGTTGCCGGCCGCGTCGCGCTGCTCGTTGCCCTGCACGTTGATCTTGATCACGTTGCTTTCCATGGCCACCTTGACCCCGAGGGCCCCGGCCACGTCGATGCGCGCGCCATCGTCCACCAGACTGCGCAGCCCGGCGCTGACCGCCACCTGGCCACCGGTGGCCAGGGTCAGGGCGCCTTCCTGGAAGTGCACGGTGCCGCCACTGACCACCTCCACCCGCGACTGTTCGGGGCGGTCGATGACCTTGCTCAGGTTGTCGAAGCGGCCCGTGGCATTGTTACCACTGACGCCATCGATCACCTGCCGCGAAGCCTCCCGCTGGCTGTCGAGGGCCTGGCTGTCATCGAGCAGTACGGCGGTGACGCTGCCCTTGCCGAAACTGACCGTGCCGCTGGCGTCACTGGCCGAATTGAGCAGGTGGATGCTGCCGCGCCGGTCCACCGCGGTGCTGGCCAGGGCCACGCCGTCCTGGCGCACGGCATGGCCGGTCAGGGTGATGTCGCCACCCGTCGCCTGGATCAAGCCGCCGTTGACCACGCTGCCGGCGCTGCTGCCGACCTTCAGGCTGCTGGCGACCTCGTTGCCGCGGGTGGTGGAGAAGGCGTTGGCCTGGGTGCCCTTGCCCCGACGGATGTAGAAGGCGTCACCGGCGGCAAGCGTGGCCTGGCCCTGGGGCGTGATGATCTGGCCTTCGTTGCTCACCTCGCTGCCCAGCAACAGCACGTAGCCGCCCCCCTCGGTGGAGGTGGCCGGCGCGCGGGTCTGCAGCTGCGCGCCGCGCTCGACCTGGAGCTTGCCGGCGGCCTCGGTGAAGGTGGCCTGGCTGGCGTTGTTGTCGACATACAGCCCACGCTCGCGGAACTGCTCGTCGCTGACCTGCGCCGCCGCCGCCACCAGGTTGCGCACGTTGACCTGGCTGCTGCCGTTGAATACCACACCGTTGCGGTTGACCAGCATCACCGTGCCCTGGGCCTCGATCTGGCCCTGGATCTGGCTCGGCCGGGCATTGGGATCGTTGACCCGGTTGAGCACCGCCCACTGCGCCTGCTGGTCAAACTTGACCGTGGTGTCGCGGCCAACGTTGAAGGTCTCCCAGTTGAGGATCGCCTTGTCGGCGGTCTGCTCGATCAGCACCTGCGTCCTGCCGCCGACCTGGCTCTGCTGCGGTGCCTTGGCGTTCTGCCAACCCTTGGTCAGCGGGTTCTCGTCGACCTTCAGGCCGCCCTCGCCCAGGCCGTTGGGCACCGTCTGCGGCTGCACCCTGGCCAGGGTGCGCCCGGCGGCCTGGGCGGCCTGCTGCGCGGCGATGGCGGCCACGGTATTGTTGAGGTTGCCCACCGAACGCTGAAACTGCTGGTTCAGACGCTGCTGCTGTGCCAGCGGCGGTGGCGCGCCGGGCAGTTGCACGCTGCCGCCGCCCGCGCCGCCCCCCGCCGCGGGCGCGGCGCCCTTGGCCGCGAACCAGGCCGAGCTAAACGGCTGCGCGGCCTGGGCCGTGCCCGCCAGCATCAGCAGCGCGATAGCCTGGGCCAGGGGCTTGAGCAGCATCGGCTCATGGCCCGCAGTCTGGCGGCGGCGCTGGACGACGGTGGCTGGAAGGTCTGGCTGGTGCTGGCCGCGCGACATCGCAGGGTTCCTTGTGCTGGGTCATGGAAGGCAGGTCTGTGCGGCCGTGATGCCGCTTTGCCATAAGGCAGTCGGCCCGAGCCCGGACCGAAGTTTTGTCATGCAAAGTTCATCTGCCTGGGTTACGCGCACACGCGAAAACCGACGGTGCCGTGCCGGCCACCGTCGGTTGTCCGCCCGTTGCGGGCTTGGGCTTTCGCGTGTCGCTTACAGACGGCCGATGCCGTTGCAGACCGAAGCGTTGGCGATGTCGGTGCCTTCGTTATAGCCGTTGTCCAGGAACACCTTCTTGATCTCGGCGGCGTAGGCGGCCGGCAGGCTGACGAAGGAGTGCTGGGCGATGGTGGCGGCCTTGGTGCCGGAGTACAGGTCGTTCAGGAAGCTGCGCACGGCAGTGGCGTCAGCAGCGGTCTGGTAGCACTGGCCGACCAGCAGGTTGGTGTAGCCGACGATCGGGTAGCCCGAGGTCGGAACGATGCCGCCAGCGTTGAAGATCGGCACCCACTTGCTTGGGTTGGCGCGGTCGGCCGCGGTGCTCGGGGCGACGGCGGTGCCGAGAGCGGTACGGGCGTTGGCGGCGGTCGGCAGCGGCGCGGTGCCGGCGGCCATGGCGTTCTTGCTGACACGGGCGACCACGGCGTTGTTGTTGGTGGCGACATAGTCAGGGCTGACGTAGCCGATGGTGCCATCGGTGGCGTTGACCGCGTTGACGACATCGGCGCTGCCGGCGACGGCTTGCCAGGTGGCCGGCTCGCTGCCGACGTTGGCGGTGGTGAAGGTGCTGCTGACCACGAAGGACGATGGGCAGGAATCAGCCAGGAAGCGCGACAGCAACTCGGTGGTGCCGCTGCTGCCGGAACGGTAGATCACCTTGATCGGGGTGGTGTCGGCGCTGCCCAGCAGCTGGCCCCAGGTGGTGGTGGTGCCGGAGAACACGGCGCACAGCTGGGCGCCGGTCAGTTGCAGGTTGGTCACACCCGACTTCTTGTAAGGGATGGCGACAGAAGTGCCCACGGACGGGACCTGTACCAGTTTGCCCCAGGTGGCGGCCTTGCTGCTGTTATAGGTCGACAGCTCGGAAGCGCTCAGCACCGAGTCGCTGCCGGCGAAGTCGACGTTGGTGCCGGCCGGCTGGTTGATCGAGGCCGGTGCGTTGGTCAGGAACGCCGTCTTGCCACCGCCGCTGCCCACGCCGGTGTAGCTGAAATCGGCCGGCAGCAGACGTGGCAGGGTCGAAGTGCCGTTGTAGAGGTTTTCCGGCAGGGTGGCGCCGCCACCGACAACAGCAGCCATGGATTGGGCCGAAGCCAGGGTAGCAGCCACCAGGGAGGCGGCGATCACAGTACGCTTAAACATGAAGCAATCTCCTATCGTCGTGTTCGTACGTTGAGTGGGTCGCGCATTGCTTTGAGCACAGGCTGCATACCCTGATCCAGAGGGGCTGGCGGCCTGTCCACGGAGGCAACATTCGCAGCTTGTGGTGACAGGCAAAGGAAAAAACATCGGGAGTTCGGCGGGGAAAAGCTCGGGTGTCGGAGGGCGGTTTGCGGGCTTGCGGCGGGCTGGCCAGGGGCCGGGGCAGGCAGTACGGGAGGGTTCGATCCGGAGGATGGCGGATCAGGCACTCGGGAGCTTGGCCTGGGGAGAAAAAAACATTGCGCCAGTGCCGGCCACTTCACAGTGGCCGGTTGGTCATGGGCGGGTCTTCAGGGTGCAGCGACCTCGCTGGGCGTCGCCAGTTGCAGGACTTCGCTGGTGTAGGCCCACTCTTCCTGGACCTTGTCCGGGTGCTCGTTCAGGCGGATGCCATAGGACGGAATGATCTGCTTGATCTTCGCCTGCCACTCGGGCGTGGCCACCTTGTCCTTGAACACCTTGTTCAGCAGGTCGAGCATGATCGGCGGCGCGGTCGAAGCGCCCGGCGAGGCGCCGAGCAGCCCGGCGATGCTGCCATCCTTGGACGTCACCACTTCGGTGCCCAGCTTCAGCACCCCGCCCTGGTTTTCGTCCTTCTTGATGATCTGCACCCGCTGGCCGGCCTGCCACAGGCGCCAATCTTCCTTCTTGGCCTCGGGGAAGTAGGTCTGCAGCGCGGCGAAACGGTCATCGTCGGACTGCATCAGCTGGCCGATCAGGTACTGCACCAGGTCGAACTCGCGCACCCCGACCCGCACCATCGGCCAGGTGTTGTGCAACGACATGCTGGCGAACAGGTCGAGCAGCGAACCTTCCTTGAGGAACTTGGTGGAGAAGGTCGCGAACGGTCCGAACAGGATCATGCGCTTGCCGTCGAGCACCCGGGTATCCAGGTGCGGCACCGACATCGGCGGCGCGCCGGTGGCGGCGATGCCGTAGGCCTTGGCCATGTGGCGCTGGGCGATGGCCGGGTTGTCGGTGACCAGGAACGAGCCGCCCACCGGGAAGCCGGCATAGTCCTTGGCCTCGTCGATGCCGGACTTCTGCAGCAACGGCAACGCCGCGCCGCCGGCGCCGATGAACAGGAACTTGGCGTCGGTGGTCGAAGTGCTGCCGTCCTTGAGGTTCTTGTACTCGACGTGCCAGCTGCCGTCGTCGTTGCGGGTGATGTTCTCCACCTCGCTGGACAGCTTGAGGTCGAAGTTGGGCCGGGTCTGCAGGTAGCCCACGTACTGGCGGGTGATCTCGCCGAAGTTGACGTCGGTGCCAATCGGCGTCCAGGTGACGGCGAGCTTCTGGTTGGGGTCGCGCCCTTCCATCATCAGCGGCACCCACTTGGCGATCTGCGCGTGGTCCTCTGAGTACTGCATGGGCTTGAACAACGGACTGGCCTGCAGCGCCTCGTAGCGCTTCCTGAGGAAGCGGATGTTGTCGTCCCCCCAGACGAAGCTCATGTGCGGCGTGGTATTGATGAACGAGCGCGGGTTCTTCAGCACGCCCTGCTTGACCTGCCAGGCGAGGAACTGACGGGTGATCTGGAACGACTCGTTGATCTCCACCGCCTTGCTGATGTCGATCTTGCCGTCCTTCTCCGGGGTGTAGTTAAGCTCGGCCAGCGCCGAGTGGCCGGTGCCGGCGTTGTTCCAGCCGTTGGAGCTTTCCTCGGCGACCTTGTCCAGGCGCTCGACCATCTCCATCGACCAGCCCGGCTCCAGCTCGTTGAGCCAGACCGCCAGCGTTGAACTCATGATGCCGCCGCCCACCAGCAGCACATCGACCCGCTTGCTCTCGGCGGCGTGGGCGTTAAGGCCCAGGGCCAGGACCAGTGCCGCGACTGCCCACCTGGGCGTTTTGCTGATGTTCATGTGCTCTCCCGTATTGGTCATTGCGTGCGCCTGCGGGATCAAGCTTAGCCGACTGATTTGCTCGGGCATGGTCGGGATGCTTGTTAACGCCTTTAAACCCAACACTTTCAAGGTGATGATAATTGGCGTCCGGCTTGGACCTGCTGGGGTCGCTTTGCGACCCTTTCGCGGCACAAGGCCGCTCCTACAAGGGGGCGCGGTCGCCTGTAGGAGCGGCCTTGTGCCGCGATAGGGCCGGTACAGGCAGCCGATAATCGCCCGCTTTATACAGCCCATCATTTGACCAAACTAACCAGATAGTACAATTATCGAGATATCCAAAAACAACAAAGCGATACCCCGTCATGACACCCCGAATCCTCGTGCTCAACGGCCCCAACCTCAACCTGCTGGGCACCCGCGAACCCGCCCAATACGGCCATGAAACCCTTGCCGACCTGGCCCGCCTGTGCGCCGCCAGCGCCGCCGAGCTGGGCCTGGAACTGGAGTTCCGCCAGACCAACCACGAAGGCGAGCTGCTCGACTGGATCCATGCTGCCCGTGGCCGCTGCCACGGCATCCTGATCAACCCCGCCGCCTGGACCCACACCTCGGTGGCCATCCGCGACGCCCTGGTGGCCAGCGAGCTGCCGGTGATCGAGGTACACCTGTCCAACGTGCACAGGCGCGAGCCGTTCCGCCACCTGTCGTTTGTCTCAAGCATCGCCGTGGGGGTGATCTGCGGCCTCGGCAGCCAGGGCTACCGCATGGCCCTGAGCTACTTCAGCGAACACCTGCGCGAGCACGCGGCATGAACGGCCCGGGCATCCTCGCCGGCCTCATCGGCCGTGGCATCCAGGCCTCGCGCACCCCGGCGCTGCACGAGCATGAAGGCGACGCCCAAGCGCTGCGCTACCTGTACCGGCTGATCGACGCCGACCAGCTGGGCCTGGACGACAGCGCCCTGCCCGCCCTGCTCGATGCCGCCGAGCACACCGGGTTCACCGGGCTCAACATCACCTTCCCGTTCAAGCAGGCGATCCTGCCGCTGCTCGACGAGCTGTCGGACGAAGCCCGTGGCATTGGCGCGGTGAACACCGTGGTGCTGCGCGAGGGCCGGCGGGTGGGCCACAACACCGACTGCCTGGGCTTCGCCGAAGGCTTGCGACGGGGCCTACCCGGGGTCGCCAGGCGTCAGGTGGTGCAGTTGGGCGCGGGTGGTGCTGGCGCGGCGGTGGCCCATGCGCTGCTGGCCGAGGGCGTCGAGCGCTTGCAGTTGTTCGAAGTGGACCAGACCCGCGCCCAGGCACTGGTGGACAATCTCACCCAGCGTTTCGGCGTCGGTCGCGCCGTGCTCGGCGAGGACCTGGCCGGCGCGGTGGCCGACGCCGATGGCCTGGTCAACACCACGCCCGTGGGCATGGCCAAGCTGCCCGGCACGCCCTTGCCACCCGCGCTGCTGCACCCGCGGCTGTGGGTGGCGGAGATCATCTACTTCCCCCTGGAGACCGAGCTGCTGCGTCATGCCCGGGCACTGGGCTGCCGCACCCTGGATGGCGGCACCATGGCGGTGTTCCAGGCGGTCAAGGCCTTCGAGCTGTTCAGCGGGCGTCCGGCCGATGCCGAGCGCATGCAGGCGCACTTCGCCAGTTTCTAGCAAGGCCGTGCTTGCGCAATCTGGGCTGCTCCGCGATGAAGCGATGCAGCCCTCAGGTCCCCGCCACCGCACCGATGAAGTTGGCCAGTTCCGCCGTGCGCGGCGCGGCGAACACTTCGCGCGGGTGGCCGGTCTCGTGTACCTTGCCCTGGTGCATGAACACCAGCTTGTCGCCCACCTCGCGGGCGAAGCGCATCTCGTGGGTGACCATGACCAGGGTCATGCCCTCCTTCGCCAGCTGGCGCACCACGCCCAGCACCTCGTTGACCAGCTCCGGGTCCAGCGCCGAGGTGATCTCGTCGCACAGCAGCACCTTGGGTGACATGGCCAGCGCCCGGGCGATGGCCACCCGCTGCTGCTGCCCGCCGGAAAGGCGGTCGGGGTAGGCGTCGATCTTGTCGCCCAGCCCTACCCGCTCCAGCATCCGCTCAGCCAGCTGACGTGCCTCGGCCCTGCCGGCCTTCTTCACCACCTGGGGCGCGAGCATCACGTTCTCGCCCACGGTCAGGTGCGGGAACAGGTTGAACTGCTGGAACACCATGCCGACCTTCTGGCGCAGCGCGCGCAGGTCGGCACGGCCGGCGTCGAGGTACTCGCCATCCACCTCGATCACCCCGTCGCTGATCGACTCCAGGCCGTTGAGGGTGCGCAGGAAGGTGCTCTTGCCCGAGCCGCTGCGGCCGATGATGGCCACCACCTCGCCCTCCTCGATGCTCAGGTCGACCCCCTTGAGCACGTGGTTGTCGCCGTAGTACTTGTGCAGCGCGGACACTCTAAGCAGGGGCATGCAGCCTCCTTTCCAGGTAACGGGCGCTCAGCGAGAGCGGGTAGCAGAGGATGAAGTAGCCCACGGCCACCAGGCCGTAGATCAGGAATGGCTCGAAGGTGGCGTTGGCCAGCATGCCGCCGGTCTTGGTCAGCTCGGTGAAACCGATGATCGAGGTGACCGCGGTGCCTTTGACCACCTGCACCGAGAAGCCCACGGTCGGGGCGATGGCAATGCGCAGGGCCTGGGGCAGGATCACATGGCGCAACTGCTCCAGGCGGCTCATGGCCAAGCTGCCGGCGGCCTCCCACTGGCCCCGTGGGATCGCCTCCACGCAGCCACGCCAGATCTCGGCGAGAAAGGCGCTGGTGAACAAGGTCAGGGCGATGGCCGCGGCCATCCACGCCGACACATCGATGCCGAACAGGGCGATGCCGAAGAACACCATGAACAGCTGCATCAGCAGCGGCGTGCCCTGGAACAGCTCGATGAACGCTCGCGCCGCGCCGCGCAGCAGTGGCCGGTCACTGATCCGCGCCACCAGCAGCATCAGCCCGCCGACGCTGCCGCAGGCGAACGCCACCAGCGACAGCAGCAAGGTCCACTGCAACCCGGTCATGAGGTTGCGCACGATATCCCATAAGGTGAAGTCCATTCAGCGTCTCCCCATCAGCAGGCGCTGGCCGATCCAGGCCAGCAGCTGGCGCACGACGATGGCCATCAGCAGGTACAGCAGCGTGGTCAACAGGTAGGTCTCGAAGGCGCGAAAATTGCGCGACTGGATGAAGTTGGCGGCGAACGACAGCTCTTCGGTGGCGATCTGTGAACACACCGCCGAGCCGAGCATGACAATCACGATCTGGCTCGACAGCGCCGGCCACACCTTGGCCAGGGCCGGTTGCACTACCACGTGGCGAAACGCCTCGAAGCGGCTCAACGCCAGCGCGGCCGCGGCTTCGAGCTGACCCTTGGGGATCGCCTGGATACCGGCGCGGATGATCTCGGTCGAATAGGCGCCCAGGTTGATCACCATTGCCAGCACCGCCGCCTGCCATTCGCTCAGGCGCACGCCCAGCGCCGGCAGGCCGAAGAAGATGAAGAACAGCTGGACGATGAACGGCGTGTTGCGGATCAGTTCGACGTACAGCCCGAACAGCGCGTCGAACGGCCGCAGGCGCCAGGCCCGGGTCACAGCACCGAGCACGCCGATGGCGACCCCGAGCACGGTGCCTACCAGGGTCAGCTCCAGGGTGAACAGCATGCCCCGCAGCAACAGGTCGCCCTGCGCCAGCACCGGGGCGAAGTCGAATTGATAGGCCATCGCTCAAGTGCTCAGAGGTCGGCCGGCAGCGGCTGCTTGAGCCACTTCTCGGCGTTGCGGTTCAGGCTGCCGTCGGTCCTGGCGGCGTCGAGGGTGGCGTTGACCTTCTGCAAAAGCGCCGGCTCGTTCTTGGCCAGGCCCACGTACACCGGCGAGTCCTTGAGCTTGACCTTGAGCACCGGCACCTTGGCCGGATTCTTCGCGGCGATGGCGGCCATCACCACGCTGCCGCTGGCGATCAGCTCGACCTGGCCGGACAGGTAGGCGGCAATGGTCGAGTTGTTGTCCTCGAAGCGCTTGATGATCGCGCCCTTGGGCGCCACGGCGCTGAGTTCCATGTCCTCGATGGCGCCGCGGGTGACGCTGATGGTCTTGCCGGCAAGGGCTTCGATAGCGTCGACCGGGGCCTCGGCCGGGCCGAACACCGCCAGGTAGAACGGCGCATAGGGGCGCGAGAAGTCGATCACTGCGGCGCGCTCGGGGTTCTTGCCCAAGCTCGAGATCACCAGGTCGACCTTGCCGGTGGTGAGGAACGGGATGCGGTTGGTGCTGTTGACCGGGGTCAGGGCCAGCTTGACGCCGAGCTTGTCGGCCAGCAGTTGCGCGGTGTCGATGTCCAGGCCGCGGGGCTTGAGGTCCGGGCCGACCGAGCCGAACGGCGGGAAGTCCTGGGGCACCGCGACCTTGAGCACGCCGCGGGCGGTGATGTCGGCCAGCGCGTCGGCCTGGGCCAGGGGCATTGCCAGGGGGGTGGCGCAGAACAGGGTGGCCAGGAACAGGGAGCGGAACGTCTTCATCGAAAGGCCTCGCAGGAGTCCGGAAAAGGGCTGCGATGCCAGTGCACGGGCCATGCCAGCCTTGGGCAAAACACCTGCGAGCGGCGTGCCGCAAGGCGCCGATCAGGTCTTACTGGTCTGAACAGTTGTGTCTTCGAAATATCCCGTGCCCCGCTTTCGCGCAACGACTGCAGGGCCTGCGCCAGGACGAGGCAAGGCTTGCCACGCCGTGCCGATTGCCCGTAAAAGGGAGGCCATCGCCCTCAGACCGGTCTGAACAGCATGCTCGCCACCGCCACGCGCCCCGTCCCGGAAATCGCCCTGCAGGCCATCCGCCAACTGATCGAACAGGACGGCTACCAGCCCGGCGATGCCCTGCCTTCGCAGCGCGACCTGGCCGAACGCCTGGGCGTGAGCCGGGCGTCGCTGCGCGAGGCGTTGTCGTCGCTCAGCGCCCTGGGACTGGTCAGCGTGCAACCGGGCAAGGGGGTGTTCGTCCAGGCTCCGGCCACCGGCAAGCCATCGCCCGGCGGCTTCGCCTGGCCCTATGCCGAACAGGTTTCAGCCGCCGACACCTTCCAGCTGCGCTACGCCCTGGAAGGCTTCGCCGCCGGCCAGGCGGCCCTGGCGTTGACCGCCGATGACCTGGACGCGTTGCAGGCCAATGTCGAGGCAATGGCCGTGGAGTTGCGCGCCGGGCGCTTCGAGGCCGCCGCACGCCTGGACTTCGCCTTCCACCAGCGGCTGCTGCAGGCCAGTGGCAACCGCGCGATGCTTCAGGTGATCACCGCCAGCCAGGACATTTTCCTGGAGAGCCAGAAGCTGCCGTTCATTCGCCCCGAGCGGGCCATGGAAACCTGGCAGGAGCACCGCAAGATCCTCCGCGCCCTCGCCCGCCGCTCCCAGGCCGGCGCACAACGGGCGATGCAGGAGCATATCCGCAACGCCGCGGCGCGCACCGGGGTGGTGTTCGCCGGTTGAGCGGGGTCAGGCCTTGATGTAGCGCATCACCGCCTCGCAGATCACCTGTTTGTGACGCTGCTTGACCTGCTCGTCGGCCAGGTCGATCTGGAAGATGTCGCCGAAAGTGTGGCGGTTCGACACCCGGTAGAAGCAGAACGAGCTCATCAGCATGTGCAGGTCGATCACCTCGATCCCCGGGCGAAACACGCCCTGCTCCACGCCTCGGGCGAGAATCTTGCCCAGCGCGTCGAGCACCATGCTGCTCATCTCGCGGATCACCGGCGACTGCTTGACGTATTCACCGTAGTGGATGTTCTCGGTGCAGACGATGCGCACGAAGTCGACGTTGTTGGCGTGGTGGTCGAAGGTGAACTCCACCAGGCGCTGGATCGCCTGCTCGGGCGGCAGCGAGTCGAGGTCAAGGCTGTGCTCGGTCTTGCGGATGTCGCCGTAGAGCTTGACCAGGCATTCGACGTAGAGCTGCTCCTTGCTGCCGAAATAGTAGTAGATCATGCGCTTGGAGGTGGCGGTGCGCTCGGCGATGGCGTCGACCCGGGCGCCGGCCAGGCCCTGCTGGACGAACTCGGTGATGGCGGCCTGGAGAATGTTCTCGCGGGTCTTTTCCGGGTTGTTCTTGCGCGATCTGCGCAGCCCTTCGACTTCAGGCTTGGCTACCGAATCACTCATACCGACTCACAGGCTCGTTATAGGAATCCGGGCGATTATCCGTGAGCCGGGCGGTGCAGGGAAGCGCGGTGTTGGTCGAAAGGTCAGGATCCAGAGGCCGTGCACGATCCCTGTAGGAGCGGCCTTGTGCCGCGAAAGGGCCGCAAAGCGGCCCCGGCGATATGTGCTCCAAACTAAAATCCTGGGGCTGCTACGCAGCCCTTTCCGGCCGGTCCGACGCCTCGGCAAGGCCGCTCCTACAACACCGCCGTGCGCCCCGCCCCGCTGCGCGCCTTGGCCATCGCCGCCAGGCGCACCGCCACGTTGGCCGCGCCATAGCCGGCGTAACCGCCCTTGCGCTGCAGGATCTCGAAGAAGAAGCGCCCCTCGAACGACTCGGTGTACACATGGAACAGCTCGCCACCCTGGCCATCGCGGTCATACAGCACGTTGTAGTACGCCAGCTCGCTGAGGAACTCGTCATCGAAGTCGAACCGCGCCGCCAGGTCGTCGTAGTAGTTCAGCGGGATCTCCAGCAACGGCACGCCGGCCTCCTTGGCCCGGGCCACCTCGCGGAAGATATCGTCGCAGTCGAAGGCGACATGGTGCACGCCCGAGCCGCGATAGCTGTCCAGGGCATGGGCGATGGCGGTGTTGCGGTTCTCCGAGATGTTCAACGGCAGACGCAGGCTGCCGCACTGGCTGCGCAGGGCACGGCTCTTGACCAGGCCATAGGGGTCGGGCAGCACCACCTCGTCGTCGGCGGTGAAATCGAACAGGCTCTTGTAGAACAGCACCCAGCTGTCCAGCGCCTCGGCCGGCAGCGCCAGGGCCATGTGGTCGATGCGCTTGAGCCCGCCGCTGGCCCGGGCGTTCTGGTCCAGGTGGAAGTCGGTGTCGTAGAGGCTCGGGCCGTCGGCGTCCGGCTCCACCAGGTACAGCAGGCTGCCGTCGGGGGCGCGCACCGCCGGGATCTCGCGTTCGTTGGGGCCGACCAGGCCACGGAACGGCTGGCCACGGTAGGCGGTGGCGCGCCGCAACGCGGCCTGGCCGTCATTCACCCGCAGCGCCGTGGCGCACAAGGACGGGCCATGAGCCTCGAAGAAGTTGTGGGCGAACGAGTAAGGCTCGGCGTTGAGCACGATGCTGATATCGCCCTGGCGCAGCAGGCGCACCGCCTTGCTGCGGTGTTCGCCGGCCTCGGCGAAGCCCAGGCGCTTGAGCCACACGCCCAGGCGCGCACCGACCGACTCGTCGACGGCGAACTCGAGAAACTCCACGCCGTCGTAGCCGCTCGCGGGCGGCGGCGCGAACAGCACGCCAGGCTCGGCGGCCCGCGCCTCACGCTCCAACTGAAGGCGCGTCTTCTCCTCCAGGTACAGCAGTGAACGCAAGCCGTCGGCGGCATTCTGCCGGGGCGGTGCCGCACGGAAGCCGTCGTTGAAGATCTCCAGCGACAGCGGACCGCGATAACCGGTGGCCAGGATCGGCGCGAGGAAACCCGCCAGGTCCATCTCGCCCTGCCCCGGGAAGCAGCGGAAATGCCGGCTCCACTCCAGCACGTCCATGGCCAGGATCGGTGCGTCGGCCATCTGCACGAAGAAGATCTTCTCGCCGGGAATATCGCGGATACCGCTGGGGTCGCCCTTGATCGACAAGGTGTGGAAGCTGTCGAGAATCACCCCCAGCGCCGGGTGGTCGGCCTGGCGCACCAGGTTCCATACCTGCTGCCAGGTGTTGACGTGACGACCCCAGGCCAGGGCCTCATATCCAATGCGCAGGCCACGGTCACCGGCGTGCTCGGCGAGCAGACGCAGGTCGTCCACCAGCAGTTGCTCATCGCCCAAGGCATCGGGCTGGACGTTGCTGCACACCAGCACCAGGTCGGTGCCCAGCTCCTGCATCAGGTCAAACTTGCGCTCGGCGCGGTCGAGGTTCTTGTGCAGCCGGTCACGGCGGCAGCCCTCGAAATCGCGAAACGGCTGGAACAGGGTGATCGCCAATCCCAGGTCCGCGCACAACTGGCGGATCTCGCGGGGGCTGCCGGCGTAGTACAGCAGGTCGTTCTCGAAGATCTCGACGCCGTCGAAACCCGCGGCGGCGATGGCTTCGAGTTTTTCCGGCAGGGTGCCGCTCAAGGAAACGGTGGCGATCGAACGGTGCATGGCGGGTATTCCTTGTTATTGAAGGAGACCGAGGCAGGTCCGGCCCTATCGCGGGGCAAGCCCGCTCCCACAGGTGTTGCGTTGTCCCTTGTAGGAGCGGGCTTGCCCCGCGAAAGGGCCAGCCCCGACAGCATCTGTCTGGCACGATCGATTATTCGCAGGTAAAGTCGCCCCGGCAATGCACTTTGTACGAAACAGTTAGTTTTTGTTCGATTACCGAACAAAACCCGTTCCGGCGAATTGATTCACCCACCCCCGTGAACAACCATGAACACCAGTCACAGGCCCCGCCGGCCCTTCTCGCTGCCACGCCGGTCATTCGGCGGGCCCTGTGCTGCAACGCCCAACGTCACCACATAATAAGTTCAAGAAAACGGGTACCGACCTATGCACACCTTGCTCGCCCTGCGATCCGCACCGCCGCGTTCGTCTTCTCCCTACAGCCCCGTTGCCGCGCCCTGCGCGCGCTGACCATCCGGCCCCTGACAAGAACAACGGAGACAACATGGCCCGCTCAAGCTCCCAAGCCAAGAAAGCCACCGCCAGCGGATGGATCGGCTCTGCCCTCGAGTACTACGACTTCTTCATCTACGCCCAGGCTGCGGCGCTGATCTTCCCGCAGATCTTCTTCCCGTCCACCGATCCGAAGATGGCCATCATCGCCTCGCTGGCCACCTACGGCGTGGGTTACCTGGCGCGCCCGATCGGCGCCTGCGTGCTCGGCCACTGGGGCGACACCCGCGGTCGCAAGAACGTGCTGCTGCTGTGCATGTTCCTGATGGGCCTGTCGACCATGGCCGTGGGCCTGCTGCCCACCTACCACGACATCGGCCTGCTGGCCCCGGCGCTGCTGGTGGTGCTGCGCCTGGTCCAGGGCTTCGCCGTGGCCGGCGAGATCTCCGGAGCCAGTTCAATGATCATGGAGCACGCACCGTTCGGCCGCCGCGGCTACTACGCCAGCTACACCCTTCAGGGTGTGCAGGCCGGCCAGGTGATGGCGGCGGCGGTGTTCCTGCCGCTGGCCTACTTCATGCCCAGCGAGGCCTTCAACGAGTGGGGCTGGCGCATCCCGTTCCTGATGAGCGCGGTGGTGCTGATCGCCGGCTTCATCATCCGCAAGGAGGTGCACGAGACCCCGGCCTTCGTCCAGGAGGAGAAACAGGACAAGGTCGCCAAGTCGCCGATCGGCGAAGCCTTCCGCCACAGCTGGAAGCACATGGTGCTGGTGATGTTCATGGCGTTGATGAACGTGATCCCGGTGGTCGCCACCATCTTCGGCGCGGCCTACGCGGTGCAGCCGGCCTACGGCATCGGCTTCGACAAGAGCGTGTACCTGTGGATCCCGGTGGTGGGCAACATCGTCGCGGTGCTGGTGATCCCCTTCGTCGGCAACCTGTCCGACCGGATCGGCCGCCGCCCGACCATGATCGCCGGCTGCCTGGGCTCGGGCCTGCTGGCCTTCGCCTACCTGTACGCGATCAGCATCCAGAACGTGCCGCTGGCCTTCGCCGCCTCGATCCTCATGTGGGGCATGGTCTACCAGGGCTACAACGCGGTGTTCCCAAGCTTCTACCCCGAGCTGTTCCACACCCGCTATCGCGTCTCGGCCATGGCCATCGCGCAGAACATCGGCACCATGATCACCGCCATGCTGCCGGCGCTGTTCGCCGCCGTGGCGCCACCGGGCTCGGAGCATATCTGGCTGGTGGTCGGCGGGCTGGCGTTCCTGGTCACCTGTGTGTGTGCGTTCGCCGCGTACCTGGCGCCGGAGACCCATCGACTGGCCATGGAAGACCTGGGCAACCCGCAGGCACGGCCGATGGCGCGTGAAGCGTATGAGGCCAGCCGCAAGAACAGCCCGAAAGCCTTCAGTCACTAAAACGGCAATTTATAGCGCTCGGCGAAGTACTGCCGGAAGAACTCCACCGCCACCCGCACCTTGGCCGAGCCGGCCAAGGGCGCGGTGTACACCGCCCAGATGTCCGCCGCCTGCTGGTAGTCCGGCAGCACCTGCACCAGCCGCCCCTCGGCGATGCTGTCGTGCACGTCCCACCACGAGCGCAGCAGGATGCCGCGCCCGTCCAGGCACCACTGGTGCGCCACCTCGCCATGGTTGCTCGACAGCCCGCCGGTCACCCGCACGCTTTCCTCGCCCTGCGGTCCTTCCAGGTGCCATAGCCCAAACGGGTGGTCGCGCTCCTTGATCACCAGGCAGTCATGGCTGGCCAGGTCCGCCAGCACCCGCGGCGTGCCATGCTCGGCCAGGTACGCAGGCGCCGCGCACAACACCCGGCGGTTGCGCGCCAGGGGCTTGGCGATCAGGTGCGGGGCGATCACGTTGCCCACGCGGATGTCCAGGTCGACGCCTTCGGCGATCAGGTCCACCAGGCGATCGTGCACATCCAGGCGGATGTCCAGGCGCGGGTAGCGCGCCGCCAGTTCCGACAGCGCCGGCGCCACGAAGCGTCGTCCCAGGCCCAGGCTGCTGGCGATGCGCAACTGCCCGACCGGCTCGCGCTGGCCGGCGTTGAGGTCGTCGTCCATGCGCTGCAGGGTCTCGAAGATCTGCTGCGCCCATTGATACACCCGCTCGCCCTCCTCGCTCACCGTCACCCGCCGGGTGGTGCGGTGCAGCAGACGCACGCCAAGGCTGTCCTCCAGCAGACGGATGCGCTTGCTGACGAACGCCGCCGACATACCGCGCTCGTCTGCCACCGCGGCAAAGCTGGCGCGGCGGGCCACCTGCAGGAAGATGTCGAGGTCGTCCAGGTTCGGCAGATTATTCACGATTCGTGCACCAAGAATTGATGGATTGCCGGATTATCTCCGAAGCACAGCCTTATAGCATGGCCGCATCTTCCCTGAACACGAGAGGCGCACCATGACCAAGACCTTCAAGATCGCCGCCATCCCCGGTGACGGCATTGGCAACGAAGTCCTCCCCGAAGGCCTGCGCGTGGTCGAGGCCGCCGCCCGCAAGCACGGCCTGAACCTTGAGTTCGAGTTCTTCGAGTGGGCCAGCTGCGACTACTACCTGGCTCACAGCAAGATGATGCCCGACGACTGGTTCGACCAGCTCAAGGCCTTCGACGCCCTGTACTTCGGCGCCGTCGGCTGGCCGGACAAGGTCCCGGACCATATCTCGCTGTGGGGATCCTTGCTCAAGTTCCGCCGCGATTTCGACCAGTACGTGAACATCCGCCCGGTGCGCCTGTTCCCCGGCGTGCCCTGCCCGCTGGCAAACAAGCAGCCCGGCGACATCGACTTCGTGGTGATCCGCGAGAACACCGAGGGTGAATATTCGTCCCTGGGCGGGCGCATGTTCGAAGGCACCGACAACGAGTTCGTGCTGCAGGAGTCGGTGTTCACCCGCCGTGGCGTGGACCGCATCCTCAAGTACGCCTTCGACGTGGCGCAGACCCGCGAGCGCAAGCACGTCACCTCGGCAACCAAGTCCAACGGCATGGCCGTGAGCATGCCCTACTGGGACGAGCGCACCGCCGCCATGGCCGCCCACTACCCCGAGATCAGCTGGGACAAGCAGCACATCGACATCCTCTGCGCCCGTTTCGTGCTGCAGCCGGAACGCTTCGACGTGGTGGTGGCCTCCAACCTGTTCGG
This sequence comes from Pseudomonas carassii, assembly GCF_036324045.1. Lineage (NCBI taxonomy): Bacteria > Pseudomonadati > Pseudomonadota > Gammaproteobacteria > Pseudomonadales > Pseudomonadaceae > Pseudomonas > Pseudomonas carassii. The sequence continues at coordinate 43,481 of NZ_JAZDCT010000043.1, forward strand.
CGACATCCTCTCGGACCTCGGCCCGGCCTGCGCCGGTACCATCGGCATCGCGCCGTCGGCCAACCTCAACCCCGAGCGCAAGTTCCCGTCGCTGTTCGAGCCGGTGCACGGTTCGGCGCCGGACATCTACGGCAAGAACATTGCCAACCCGATCGCGATGATCTGGTCCGGCGCGCTGATGCTCGAGTTCCTCGGCCAGGCTGACAACGACGCCCGCTACCAGGCGGCCCATGACGACATCCTCAAGGCCATCGAGACAGTGATCGCCAACGGCGACACCACCCGCGACATGGGTGGCAGCCGCTCGACCCAGGAAGTGGGCAAGGCCATCGCCGAGCTGCTCGGGGCCTGAGTCGGCGTCAGGTCATCGCGGGGCAAGCCCGCTCCCACAAAGAAGCGATGCGTCTTTCTGTGCGTGGGAGCGGACTTGCCCCGCGATAGCGCCAGCCCAGACAACACCCAACCATCCGGATTGTCCGACGATCCTATTGCCACCCACTTCGATTCAATGCAGAATCTGTAAACCAAAAGATACTTGTTACCTAATGGTTAACAAAAAGGAAAACCCAGCCTCGATACGGACTTCCCCAACGCCTGACGCCTACTACAAAAAAAATGCTCCAGGAGACAATTGATGTCCCCCAATAACAAAAAGATCGACGTGTTCCTGATCGCCGTGAGCCTGTTGGCCGTGCTGCTCACCGTGATCGGCCTTGCTGCCTTCCCCGCCCAGGCCGAAAGCCTGGCCAACCAGCTGTTCGAGGTGGCCACCCGCACCTTCGGCACCAGCGTCCAGGTACTGGTGTTCGGCAGTTCCCTGGCCGTGCTGTACCTGGCCTTCAGCAAATACGGCAACATCCGCCTGGGCGCCGGCAAGCCGGAGTATTCCACCACCACCTGGGTGTTCATGTTCATCTGCGCCGGCATGGGTTCCTCGACCCTGTACTGGGGCGTGATGGAATGGGCCTACTACTACCAGACCCCGGGCCTGAACATCGCGCCGATGTCGGCCAAGGCCCTGGAGTACAGCGTCAGCTACTCGTTCTTCCACTGGGGCATCAGCGCCTGGTCGATCTACGCCCTGGCCTCCCTGGCCATGGCCTATCACTTCCACGTGCGCAAGAAGAGCGGCCTGAACCTGGCCTCGATCATCGAGGCGGTCACCGGCTTCAAGGCCACCGGCCCCGTCGGACGCGCCGTCGACCTGATCTTCCTGCTGACCATGATGGGCGCACTGACCGTGTCGCTGGCGCTCACCGCCTCGACCCTGACCCGTGGCCTTGCCGACCTGGCCGGCACCCCCAACACCTTCACCGTGCAACTGCTGGTGATCGGTGCGGTGGCGCTGCTGTTCTCGCTGAGTTCGTACATCGGCATCGACGGCGGCCTGCAGCGCCTGTCGAAGATGGTCTGCATCGGCGCTCTGGTGTTTGCCGCCATCGTCCTGCTGGTCGGCCCGACCCAGTTCACCCTGAACAACACCGCCAACTCCATCGGCCTGATGCTGCAGCACTACGTGCAGATGAGCCTGTTCACCGACCCGGCCGGCGACGGCGCCTTCACCCGTAACTGGACGGTGTTCTACTGGCTGTGGTGGGTGTCCTACGCGCCGGGCGTGGCCATGTTCGTCGCCCGCGTCTCGCGTGGCCGGCTGATCAAGGAAGTGGTGTTCGCCCTGTTGCTGGGCGGCAGCTTCGGTTGCTGGTTCTTCTTCGGCGCGCTGGAAAGCTACAGCATGCACCAGTTCATCAACGGCCAGATCGACGTGCCCAAGCTACTCGGCACCCTCGGTGGCGAAGCGGCGGTGACCGACCTCTTGCTGGCCCTGCCGTGGGGCACGCTGTTCCTCGCCGCGTACCTGTTCATCATGGCGGTGTTCTGCGCCTCGCACATGGACGCCGCCGCCTACGCCGTGGCCGCCACCAGCACCCGCAACCTGCGCGAGGGCGAGGACCCGAGCCCGACCCTGCGCCTGTTCTGGTGCGTGGTGCTGACCCTGGTGCCACTGGCCATGCTGTTCGCCAAGGCTTCGCTGTCGACCATGAAGACCGCCGTGGTGCTCACCGCGATCCCGTTCATGGTGATCCTGCTGGTGAAGATCTACGGCTTCTTCAAGTGGCTGGCGGCCGACTACGGCCAGGTGCCGGCGTACCGTATCGAGGAAGAGGCTACCCGCCTGGCGGGTGAGGAACCCCAAGAGCAAGCGCCTCGCAGCGCGGCAGTGGTGCATTGACCATGTAGGAGCGGCCTTGTGCCGCGAAAGGGCCGCAGCGCGGCCCCTGTGCTTCAGCGATCCCGCCAATATTGCCGGGGCTGCTGCGCAGCCCTTTCGCGGCACAAGGCCGCTCCTACAGGAATCAGCGTCACGCAGCAGTACAAAAAATTTTGTCCAGCTTGTTAACCATCAGATACGCGTTAACCAATAAGAACCGAGATAGAGCCATGAACGATTTCAAACGCCTGCCCGCCGACTTCTGCGCCAACCCCGAAGAGGCCTTCACCCTTCCGGCCACGTTCTACACCCAGGCCGCGGTGTTCGAACACGAAAAGGAAGCGATCTTCGCCCGCAGCTGGATCTGCGTCGGCCACCGCAGCGAAGTCGCCGAGAAGAACGCCTACATCACCCGCCAGGTGATCGGTGAGAGCATCATCGTCGTGCGTGGCCGCGACGACGTGCTGCGTGCGTTCTACAACGTCTGCCCGCACCGCGGCCACCAACTGCTCGAAGGCAGCGGCAAGGCCAAGAACGTCATCACCTGCCCGTACCACGCCTGGACCTTCAAGCTCGACGGCGAACTGGCCCACGCGCGCAACTGCGAGAACGTGGCCAACTTCGACAAGGACAACTCCACCCTGGTGCAGTTGCGCGTCGAAGAGTACGCCGGCTTCATCTTCATCAACATGGACAACGACGCCGGTTCCGTCGAAGACCAGCTGCCCGGCATGCAAAAACGCATGCGCGAGGCCTGCGCGGTGATCGACGACCTGCACCTGGCCGCACGCTTCGTCAGCGACACCCCGGCCAACTGGAAGTCGATCGTCGACAACTACCTCGAGTGCTACCACTGCGCCCCGGCCCACCCCGGCTTCTCCGACTCGGTGGACGTCGGCCAGTACAGCCACAGCCTGCACGGCAACTGGACCTTGCAGTACGGCCTGGCCAAGCCGTCGGAGCAGTCGTTCAAGTTCGATGAAACGGTCAAGGATCCGTCCTTTGCCGGCTTCTGGGCCTGGCCGTGCACCATGTTCAACGTACCGCCAGGGGCCAACTTCATGACCGTGATCTACGAGTTCCCGGTCGATGCCGAAACCACCCTGCAGCACTACGACATCTACTTCCTCAACAAGGACCTCAGCGAGGAGCAGCACAAGCTGATCGACTGGTACCGCGAGGTGTTCCGCCCCGAGGACCTGCGCCTGGTCGAAAGCGTGCAGAAGGGCCTGAAGTCCCGCGGCTACCGTGGCCAGGGCCGGATCATGGTCGATTCGCAGCGCAGCGGCGTGAGCGAGCACGGCATCGCCCACTTCCACAACCTGATCGCCGTCGCCCACCTGGACGACTGAACACGCTCCCCACCCCGCGCCAGGGCCTGGCGCGGGGCTTCGTTGTCGAGGTACGCCATGGCCAAGCAATACGAAATGTTCAAGGTGCGCGTGACCGGCGTGGAACAATCCACGCCGCAGATCAAGCGCTTCACCCTGGCCCGCGCCGACGGCGCCGCCCTGCCCGCCTTCAGCGGCGGCAGCCACGTCATCGTGCAGATGCAGTCGGCCTGCGGCAGCCAGTTCAGCAATGCCTACTCGCTGATGAGCGACCCGCGCCAGTTGCACAGCTACCAGATCGGCGTGCGCCTGGAGGAGCAGTCCAAGGGCGGTTCGGCGTTCATGCACCAGCAGGTCGAGGTGGGCAGCGAGCTGACCATTTCCACCCCCAACAACCTGTTCGCCCTCGACCCAAGCGCCGGGCGCCATGTGCTGATCGCCGGCGGCATCGGCATCACCCCGTTCCTGGCGCAGCTGCACGAGCTCGAAGGCGGCAGCACCCCCTACGAGCTGCACTACGCCTTCCGCGCCCCCGAGCACGGCGCCTTCCAGGGCGACCTGGCGCAAGGCCCGCATGCCGGCAACACCCGCTTCTATATCGACAGTCTGGGGCGCAAGCTCGACCTCGCCGCGCTGTGCGCGGGGCTCACCGATGACGCCCATCTCTATGTGTGCGGACCCAAGCCGCTGATCGACGCGGTGATCGCCAGCGCCGCCGCCGCCGGCATCGCCGAGTCCCGCGTGCATTGGGAACAGTTCGCCGCCGCGCCGGCTGCAGGCTCGGCGTTCACCGTGGTATTGGCGCGCTCCGGCACCGAACTGGCCGTCGAGGAAGGCATGACCATTCTCCAGGCCATCGAGAAATCCAAGGCCGCCAAGGTCGAGTGCCTGTGCCGCGAAGGCGTGTGTGGCACCTGCGAGACGGCGATCCTCGAAGGCGAGGCCGAGCATTTCGACCAGTACCTGAGCGACGAGGAGAAAGCCTCGCAACAGACCATGATGCTGTGCGTCTCGCGGGCGCGCTCGGCGCGCCTGGTGCTGGATCTCTGAGCCTCGGCGGCGGATCACCTGCCCGCGCGGATTCGCCGGTGAAAGGTAACTGAATACTGCCAATAAGCGCTGAAAAGGAAAATCAGAGAAACGTCCTACGCGGATTTAGGAAGCCCTGTCGACCACCCAG
>NZ_JAZDCT010000044.1:0-41046 GCF_036324045.1 Pseudomonas carassii
TTCACCTTTCCGCCCTTACGGCGGGTTACTTTGGTCTTGGCCAAAGTAACCAAAGCCGTGGCGCTCCATTCATCCGGCCCTCCGCTTCGCTCCGGGTTCCCTCACTCCGGCCTTGCTCCCGGGAGGGCCACGCTGCAGGGCCCATCCTGGGCCCCAGCGCTTGACGGGCATCCATGCCCGTCACCTCCCTCCGCAAGACCTGCGTTCGGCCTCCTGAAGTCGCGAAGTTACGGGCGGCGCCTGGACTGGCGCAGCTGTCGCTAGTTGGAACTTAGTTGATCTCTCGATCGTATCGGGGGGCAAGCCCGCTCCCACGCAATAGTCGTCATATAGATCTTTGTAGGAGCGGGCTTGTCCCACGAAAGGGCCGGACCAGCCAATCTATAACTAATAGTCAAATAACTAACTTCGCGCTTCTTACTCTTGCTCTTGCTCTTGCTTCTAAGCGCGCGATAGTTCAGGCGCCACCAATTGCGACTTCAGGAGGCCGAGCGGAGTTCTTGCGGAGGGAGGTGACGGCCATGGATGGCCGTCAAGCGCTGCGCCCCAGGATGGGGCGTTCAGCGCGGTCCTCCCGGGAGCAAGGCCGGAGTGAGGGGACCCCGGAGCGAAGCGTAGGGGCCGGATGAATGGAGCGAGGATTTTTTGGTTCCTTTTTGATCCTTCAAAAAGGGACCCGCCGTAAGGGCCATCCCTTTCAAGGTCTTTTGGTTTTAGCGGCCTTGATGACCCGATCCGTCGAAACGTGGGCATGTACAGCCGTCCCTTGCACCCAGGCCTTCGCTTTGGGCACCTTGGGGCCTCGTGGGCTTTTCGCAACCTGTTTGGGCTGGATATTTCTGGCCAGCTCCAGCAGGCGCTGGGCCAGTTGTTCCATCGGTACAACCGGCATGTATTCGGATGGCAGGGCAATCTGCATGCCTTCGTAACCCCCTCTGATCTGCACCGCCAAGTGATAAATCGAGGCTTCCCAATTCTCGGGCAAGGCATCACGGTGAGCCTGTTCAACACTTCGCTTGAGCAAGGCCAGAACGTTGTATGCCAGCACGGCAGTGGTGAATCCAAGCAAGGCGGCTCGCGGACTGCCGAGGGTTTCAATTTCACTTTCCAGAATTGCCTCGAGCCGCTGGAACATCCCTTCAATGCTCCAGCGGCGCCGATAAAACTCTGCGATCTGTTGCGCACTGATGCTCTCGGGGAGGTTGCTCCAGAACATCAAACTGTTATCTCCCGAGTCGTTTGGTGAATGAAGCGTTAACTCGACACGCCGCCAGCGGTGCCCGCCTTTTACTTCGATGGATTGTTCGCGCACAGTGCCTGTGGCGGCGGGCATCGGTGCTTGCCACTCACCTTCTTGGATCAAGCGGGGATGCTTGGCCTGCTGGCGAATGACAAATGACGTGTTCACCTGTTCACACGCCTCCATTACAGGCAGCGTGCAGTAGAGCCGGTCAGCAATCCAAACCTGATTGGCCTTTGCTTCAGCTAATAACGGTAAGACACAAACTCGTTCGCTTGCGTAGGCGTCCTCGCACGGCTGGAGGTCAATTACCTGATCCAGATCGGGGTCGTAAACCACCACAGAAAACCCGGGACGAGCCGCCCCGCGCTCTTGGCGCAGCACACCAAGACGCTTTTCGGTAGAGGCCAGGTGGCTGCCATCGACCACCCGAACTTGCCAGTCAGGAAGCATGGCTGAGCAGCCCAATTCATGGATTGTCGGCGCCAAGCGCTGCGCACAGCCAGTCACCAGAGCGCGCAACAGGGCAGGTTCGGTTCGACTGATCTTGTCGTACAGGGCTGCCAGACTGACGGGAAGGTCGTCCAGTTGTCTTGCCGCAGCATGCAGCGATGGCTTCAAGCCCAATGAAACAAGCGACATCAACTTGACGATGGTCGAGAACAGCAGCTCGCGAGAATACTGCCGTTGCCGGTGCTCCTCGAAAACCTGATCGACCCACTCCGGCGCAATGGCCTGCTCCAAGGCAAGTTTGGCCATTACGCTGGCAGGTGCTTTTTTCTCGAATCGCGCTAGTACATCAGCCCACATCGCTCGGGTCTTCCTGACTGGATTTCGGTGAATTCTACCGAAGACCTTGAAAGGGATGGCCGTAAGGGCGGAAAGGTGAATAAGCGTCGACATCACAAATGAATGCGCATACAACTTCCAAAACCACCAAACAACAACAACAACAACAACAACAACAACAACAACAACAAGGGGCGAACCAGAAGTCAGAACAGCCAACTCCAATCCGCCCCCAGTCAACCCCCTGAAATCAATTCAAAGCATCAAGCAAAGCCTGGTTCATCTCCGGCGTCCCAACGGTAATCCGCAGGAACTGCGCAATCCGCTCCTGCTTGAAATGCCGAACAATCACCCCCTGCTCCCGAAGCCGCGCCGCGATCCCCGCAGCATCCTCCCCGGGATGCCGGGCAAAGATGAAGTTCGCCGCCGAAGGCAGCACCTCGAACCCCCGCGCCACCAACTCGGCAACCAACACCTCTCGGCTATCGATAACCTTGCGACAGGTCTCATCGAAATACTCACGGTCGTCAAACGCCGCCGCCGCCCCGACAATCGCCATGCGATCCAACGGGTAGGAGTTGAAGCTGTTCTTGATCCGCTCCAACGCCTCGATCAAATCAGGATGACCAACCGCCAACCCAACCCGAAGCCCAGCCAGCGAACGCGACTTGGACAAGGTCTGGGTCACCAGCAGGTTGTCGTAGCGATCGACCAGGCTGATAGCCGTCTCGCCACCGAAATCGATGTAGGCCTCGTCAACCACCACCACCGAATCCCGGTTGGCCTGCAGCAGTTGCTCGACCGCTTCGAGCGGCAACAGGCAACCGGTCGGCGCATTGGGGTTGGGGAAGATAACCCCGGCATTGGGCTTGCTGTAGTCCGAAACCCGGATCTGGAACTGCTCATCCAGCGCCACCTGCTCGAACGCGATACCGTACAGACCGCAATACACCGGGTAGAAGCTGTAGCTCACGTCCGGGAACAGCAGTGGCCCACGGTCATGCTGGAACAGGCCGTGGAAGATGTGCGCCAGCACCTCGTCCGAGCCGTTGCCGACGAACACCTGCGCCGGCGTCACGCCGTAATACTCGGCCACCGCCTGCTTGAGCCGGTCACCGTTCGGGTCCGGATACAGCCGCAGGTTATCGTTGAGCTCGCCACGCATGGCTTCCAGCGCCTTGGGCGACGGGCCATAGGGGTTCTCGTTGGTATTCAGCTTGACCAGCCGCGCAAGCTTGGGCTGCTCGCCCGGCACGTAAGGCACCAGGTCCTTGACGAAGGGACTCCAGAATCGACTCATGCTCAGTTCCCCTTCTCGTTGAGGATGCGGTATTCGGCGCTGCGCGCGTGGGCGGTCAGCGATTCGCCCCGGGCCAGCACGGAAGCGGTGTGACCCAGCTCGGACGCGCCCTGCTCGGAGCAGAAGATGATCGACGAACGCTTCTGGAAGTCATACACACCCAAGGGCGAAGAGAAGCGCGCGGTGCCGGAAGTCGGCAGCACGTGGTTGGGGCCGGCGCAGTAGTCGCCCAGCGCCTCGCTGGTGTGGCGGCCCATGAAGATCGCGCCGGCGTGGCGAATCTGCGGCAACCAGGCCTGCGGATCGGCCACCGACAGCTCCAGGTGCTCGGGGGCGATGCGGTTGGCCACCTCGATGGCCTGCTGCATGTCACGCACCTGGATCAGCGCGCCACGGCCATTGATCGACTTCTCGATAATCTCGGCACGCTCCATGGTCGGCAACAGCTTGTCGATGCTGGCGGCCACCCGATCGAGAAACTCGGCATCCGGACTGACCAGGATGGCCTGGGCGTCTTCGTCGTGCTCGGCCTGGGAGAACAGGTCCATGGCAATCCAGTCCGGATCGGTCTGGCCATCGCACACCACCAGGATCTCCGAAGGGCCGGCGATCATGTCGATGCCGACTTGGCCGAACACATGGCGCTTGGCGGTGGCCACGTAGATATTGCCTGGGCCGACGATCTTGTCCACCTGCGGCACGCTTTCAGTGCCATAGGCCAGGGCCGCGACTGCCTGGGCGCCACCGATGGTGAACACCCGGTCGACACCGGCAATGCAGGCCGCGGCCAGCACCAGCTCGTTGACCTCTCCACGCGGGGTCGGCACGACCATCACTACCTCGGCCACACCGGCCACCTTGGCCGGAATCGCGTTCATCAGCACCGACGATGGGTACGATGCCTTGCCGCCCGGCACGTACAGGCCGGCGCGGTCCAGCGGGGTGACCTTCTGGCCGAGCACGGTGCCGTCGGCCTCGGTGTACTGCCAGGAATCCTGCTTTTGCCGCTCGTGGTAGATGCGCACACGGTTGGCGGCTTTTTCCAGGGCTTCGCGCTGCACCGGGGTAATGCGGGTCAGGGCAAGTTCCAGGCGCGCGCGATCCAGGATCAGATCATTGATCGATGTGGCATCGACACCGTCGAAGCGTTGGGTGAATTCCACCAGCGCCGCATCGCCACGCTCGCGCACGGCCTTGATGATATCGAGCACGCGCTGGTTGACCGCGTCATCGGACACGCTTTCCCAGCTCAGCAGATGATCCAGATGTCGGGCGAAATCCTGGTCAGCGGCGTTGAGACGGGCAATTGCAGTGGACACGGTCATGGCGAGGGCCTCGTTATTAGCGGATGTTCAGGCGCCCTAAAGCTACCACTCCATCCGCGCGGGCACCTGAGAAAATTGGCTATGACGCGGATAGACGGGCGCGACAGCGGAGGTCGCGCGCAGAGGTCAGCCGCGGTGTCGCGATTCGACGGCGTTGCGCAGGGTGTCGATCAGACTCTGGATACGGGCGTGCTGCATTTTCATGGAGGCCTTGTTGACCACCAGGCGCGAGCTGATCGTGGCGATCAGTTCCTGGGGCTCGAGGCCGTTGGCGCGCAGGGTGTTGCCGGTGTCGACCACGTCGATGATCTTGTCGGCGAGATTGATCAGCGGCGCCAGCTCCATGGAGCCATACAGCTTGATGATGTCCACCTGGCGGCCCTGTTCGGCGTAGTAGCGTTTGGCCACATTGACGAACTTGGTGGCCACGCGCAGGCGACCCTTGGGCTCGGCCGCGCCGGTTACGCCAGCGGTCATCAGCTTGCATTGGGCGATCTGCAGGTCCAGGGGCTCGTAAAGGCCCTGGCTGCCGTATTCCATCAGCACGTCCTTGCCGGCCACACCGAGGTCGGCGGCACCATGCTCGACATAGGTCGGCACGTCGGTGGCACGCACGATGAGCAGGCGGACATCATCCTGGGTGGTCGGGATGATCAGCTTGCGGCTCTTGTCCGGATTCTCGGTCGGCACGATACCGGCTTCGGCCAGCAGTGGCAGGGTATCGTCGAGAATACGGCCTTTGGATAGCGCGATGGTCAACATTGGAACGTCGGTCCTTAAGCAGCTATAGCCGGCCGGGCACAGGGCCCGACCGCAAAAGATTCAGGGCGCGTCCCTGCGCCGTACAGACGACTAGCCCGGTACGCGACGGATCTTCGCGCCCAGCATCTGCAGTTTTTCCTCGATGCACTCGTAGCCACGGTCGATGTGGTAGATGCGGTCGATCAGGGTGTCGCCTTCGGCGACCAGCGCCGACAGCACCAGGCTGGCGGAAGCGCGCAGGTCGGTGGCCATTACCGGAGCACCTTTGAGCGCATTGACGCCAGTGACGATGGCGGTGTTGCCCTCGACCTGGATCTGCGCGCCCATGCGGTGCATCTCGTAGACGTGCATGAAGCGGTTTTCGAAGATGGTCTCGATCACCGCGCCAGTGCCTTCGGCGATGGCGTTGAGCGAGATGAACTGCGCCTGCATGTCGGTCGGGAACGCCGGATACGGGGCGGTACGCAGGTTCACGGCCTTCGGACGCTTGCCGTGCATGTCCAGCTCGATCCAGTCTTCACCGGTGGTGATGTCGGCGCCGGCTTCCTTGAGTTTCTCGAGGACGGCTTCGAGGATGGTCGGATCGGTGTCCTTGACCTTGACGCGGCCACCGGTCACGGCAGCCGCGACCAGGTAGGTGCCGGTCTCGATACGGTCGGGCATGACGCGATAGGTGGTCGGCTGCAGACGCTCGACGCCATCGATGGTGATGGTGTCGGTGCCAGCGCCCTGGATCTTCGCACCCATGGCGATCAGGAAGTTGGCCAGGTCGACCACCTCCGGCTCACGGGCGGCGTTCTGCAGCACGCTGCGGCCCTTGGCCAGGGCAGCGGCCATCATGATGTTCTCGGTGCCGGTGACGCTGACGGTGTCGAAGAAGAAGTGCGCGCCGCGCAGGCCGCCCTCGGGCGCCTTGGCCTTGATGTAGCCGCCTTCGACGTCGATTTTCGCACCCATGGCCTCCAGGCCGCGGATGTGCAGGTCGACAGGACGCGAACCGATGGCGCAACCGCCCGGCAGGGCGACTTCGGCCTCACCGAAGCGGGCGACCATCGGGCCGAGCACCAGGATCGAGGCGCGCATGGTCTTGACCAGCTCGTAGGGGGCGACCAGGGTCTTGATGGTGCGCGGATCGATTTCCACCGAGAGCTTCTCGTCGATCACAGGCTCGATGCCCATGCGGCCGAACAGCTCGATCATGGTGGTGATGTCGTGCAGGTGCGGCAGGTTGCCGACCGTGACCGGACCATCGCACAGCAGGGTGGCCGAGAGGATCGGCAGCGCCGAGTTCTTCGCGCCGGAAATGCGGATCTCGCCGTCAAGGCGCGCGCCGCCAGTAATAATCAGTTTGTCCATACGTATCTCGCCGCCAAGTTGGCTCAGGTGCGCTCAGCCCAGGCTGCGCTGCTGAAGAATTTCATGGTTACCGCGTGAATGCTGCCGTTGGCGATCCACGGATTGAGGTGAGCATAGATCGCCTGCTGACGCTTGACCGGGCTCTGGCCGGCCAGCTCGTCGCTGATCACGTTCAACTGGAAGTTGCAGCCTTCGCCTTCAACTTCGACCCGGGTTCCCGGCAATTTCTCTTCCAGAAAGCTTTTGACTTCTACGGCCTGCATGCTCAACCTCGATCGGCGCCCAACGCGCGCGGGTCGGCCATCATACAAAAAAGCCCCTCGCCTGCGAAGCCCAAGAGAGGGTGCGCTGACCGAGGGGCCTTTCCCGAATGGCAGGGCATCAGCCTGCCAGGACTTCATCGAGGTCGTAGACCCCGGCGATTTCCCGCATATCCTCGGGAATACCGCGCAGTTCCCAGGTCTTGCCGGCCGCCTGGGCATCGCGCATGAAGCCCAGCAACAACGACAGGCCGACGCTGCTCGACTTCACCACCGCGGAGCAATCGAGCACCAGGCGCGGTTCGCGGCACGCCTCGACCAGCGCCTTGCCCTGCGTTCTCAGGGCCGGGCCGCTGCGGTAGTCCAGCACGCCGGCCAGGGCGAGAACGCCCGGCTCGGCCATGCTCACGGCGGCGTCGCTCATTTGACTTCCTTATCCGGCGAGCTGTCCGCCGTTTCCTTGGCCTTGGCCACTTCGCCGGCCCAGCCGTCGATGGTCTTGTCCAGGTTGTTGCCGTTGCGCTGCATGGCATCCTGGAACTGGTCGCGGAACAGCTTGCCGATGTTGATGCCGTTGACGATGACGTTGCGCACCTTCCACTCGCCATCGAGCTTCTGCATGGTGTACTGCACCGGATAGACCGCGCCGTTGGTGCCGGTGATTTTCATGCCGACGCTGGTGCGGTCGCCGTCCTCGGCCTTGGCCGGGTCGACGGTGATGCCCTGGTTGTTGTACTCCAGCAGGGCGTTGCCGTAGAACTGCATCAGGCTGCGCTTGAAGTTCTCCTGGAAGCGCTGCATCTGCGCAGGCGTCGCCTTGCGCGAGTACTTGACGGTCATGATGCTCTTGGAGATGCCATCGGCATCGACCACCGGGCCAAGGTTGCTGTTGAGCGCGTTGTAGAACGCCTCAGGGTTGGCCTTGTACTGCTCCTTGTTGGCCTTCAGGTCGCTGAGCAGCTGCGTGGTGGTGCCCTGGATCACATCACGGGCGGATTGTCCCGGCGCCGCCAGGGCCAGCAGGGGGAAGGCCGCCAGCAGAACCAGCAGGCCACGTCGCAGGATCGAAATCATGGAAACTCCTTAATTAGCCGGTTGCGCTTCTTTCGGTTCCTTGCCCACCGAGTTGAGCAGGAACTTGCCGATCAGGTCTTCCAGCACCAGCGCCGACTGGGTGTCGTGGATGGTGCTGCCGTCCTTGAGTACCGCGTCCTCGCCACCTACGCTGATGCCGATGTACTTCTCGCCCAAGAGGCCTGCGGTCAGGATCGAGGCAGTGGAGTCAGTCGGCAGGTTGTCGACATGCTTGTCCAGCTGCAGCGTGACCCGACCGGTGTAGGAATCGCGGTCCAGATCGATGGCGGTGACCTTGCCGATGGTCACACCGGCCATGGTCACTTTAGCTCTGACCGTCAAACCGGCGATATTGTCGAAGTACGCATAAACTTTGTACGTGTCGCTGCTCGGGCTGGCCGACAGCCCGCTGACACGCAGGGCCAGCAGCAGCAGCGCCAGGATCCCGGCCAGGAGGAACAGGCCGACACCGATTTCCAGGGTGCGGTTTTGCATCAGAAATCTCCAAACATCAAGGCGGTCAGAATAAAGTCCAGACCCAGGACTGCCAACGAGGCATAGACCACGGTCTTGGTGGTGGCACGGCTGATCCCTTCTGAAGTGGGCTCACAGTCGTACCCCTGGAATACGGCGATCCAGGTGACGACGAAGGCAAACACCAGGCTCTTGATCAGCCCGTTGATCACGTCGTCGCTGAACGAAACGCTGTTCTGCATGTTGGCCCAGAACGAACCCTCATAGACGCCCAGCCAGTCCACGGCGACCCACGATCCGCCCCAGATACCGACCACGCTGAAGATCAGCGCCAGCAGCGGCAGCGAGATGAAGCCAGCCCACAGGCGCGGGGCGACGATGTACTTGAGCGGGTCGACGCCGATCATCTCCAGGCTCGACAGCTGCTCGGTGGACTTCATGTTGCCGATCTCGGCGGTCAGCGCGGAGCCCGCGCGGCCGGCGAACAGCAAGCCGGTGACCACCGGCCCCAGCTCACGCAGCAAGGTCAGGGCGACCATCTGCCCCACGGCCTGCTCCGAGCCGTACCTGGCGAGGATGCTGTAGCCCTGCAGGGCCAGCACCATACCGATGAACACGCCGGACACGACGATGATCGCCAGCGACAGCACGCCCACCGAATACAGTTGCCTGACCAGCAGCTGGAAGCCACCAACGCCGCTGCGCCCGCCTAGAGAATGGCCGAGGAACAGGCACGAGCGTCCCAGCACGGCCAGCACATCGATGGCCGAACGGCCGAACAGACGGATACGTTCGAGTAAGGATTTTCTGCGCATCAACGCGTCCCCAGCAGATCGGCGCGGTAGTCAGGCGCAGGGAAGTGGAAGGGTACCGGGCCGTCCGGGTCGCCTTTCATGAACTGGCGGATGCGCGGATTGTCCGAGCCCATCAGTTCGTCCGGCGTGCCCTGCCCCAGCACCTGGCCGTCGCCGACCACATAGATGTAGTCGGCGATGCTCGCGGTTTCCGCGAGATCGTGGGAAACCACGATGCTGGTGATGCCCAGAGCATCGTTGAGCAGGCGGATCAGGCGCACCAACACGCCCATGGCGATCGGGTCCTGGCCGACGAACGGTTCGTCGTACATGAGGATCTGCGGATCGAGGGCGATCGCCCGGGCCAGTGCCACGCGGCGCTTCATGCCGCCGGACAGTTCGTCGGGCATCAGGTCGATGGCGCCGCGCAGGCCCACGGCCTGCAGCTTCATCAGCACGATGTCACGGATCATCTCGTCCGACAGCTGCGTATGCACCCGCAGCGGGAAGGCCACGTTCTCGAACACATCCAGGTCGGTGAACAGCGCGCCGCTCTGGAACAGCACGCCCATCTGCTTGCGCGCATCGAACAGGTCACTTCGCGACAGCGCGGGCAGGTTCTGCCCATTGACCCAGACCTCGCCACCGGACGGGCGCAACTGCGCGCCCATCAGGCGCAGCAAAGTGGTCTTGCCGCACCCCGAAGGCCCCATGATGCCGGTGACCTTGCCGCGGGGAATGCGTATGTCCACGTTGCTGAAAATGCTGCGCGAACCGCGCTTGAAGGTGACGCCCTTCAACTCGACCGCGTAGGCGCTATCCACACTCATCTAGACTCCTTGCTAGTGCAGCCTCGTCATGTGGACGCCTGCCTTGATCTTGAAGGCACACAGGTCCCCTGCGGGCTGAATAGCGGCGAACTATAGCACCGCTGATAGGCCCGCCCCAAGGGCGTCCCCTCACTCGTTCAGGGCGCAGACAGGCTGGCGCGGCATCCATATGACATTCGAAGGATGAGCCTTTCACACATTGCGGCTATAATCGCCGCCTTTTCATCAGGCATTGCGTTTCGACATGACCCAATCCAGCGAGCTGATCCAATCCGCCCAGCGCACCCTGCGCCTCGAACTCGAAGCCGTGGAGGCCCTGCTGGCCCGCATCGACGGTGACTTCGTCAAGGCCTGCGAACTGATCCTGGCCAGCAAGGGACGGGTCGTGGTGGTGGGCATGGGCAAGTCGGGGCACATCGGCAACAAGATCGCCGCCACCCTGGCCAGCACCGGCACCCCGGCGTTCTTCGTGCACCCGGCCGAAGCCAGCCACGGCGACATGGGCATGATCACCCGGGACGATGTCATTCTTGCCCTGTCCAACTCCGGCAGCACCGCCGAGATCGTCACCCTGCTGCCGCTGATCAAGCGCCTGGGCATCCAGATGATCAGCCTCACCGGCAACCCGGGCTCGCCCCTGGCCCAGGCCGCCGAAGTCAACCTCGACGCCAGCGTCGCCCAGGAAGCCTGCCCGCTCAACCTGGCGCCGACCTCCTCCACCACTGCCGCGCTGGCGCTGGGCGACGCCCTGGCTATCGCCCTGCTCGAGGCCCGTGGCTTCACCGCCGAGGATTTCGCCTTCTCCCACCCCGGTGGCGCGCTGGGTCGTCGCCTGCTGCTGAAGGTCGAGAACGTCATGCATGCCGGCGAGGAGCTGCCCCTGGTCAAACGCGGCACCCTGCTCAAGGACGCGCTGCTTGAAATGTCCCGCAAAGGCCTGGGCATGACCGTGGTCCTGGGTGACGACGGCAAGCTTGCCGGCGTGTTCACCGACGGTGACCTGCGCCGTAGCCTGGACCGCAACATCGACGTGCACAAGACCCTCATCGACGAGGTCATGACCGTCCACGGCAAGACCGCCCGCGCCGAGATGCTCGCCGCCGAGGCACTGAAGATCATGGAAGACCACAAGATCAGCGCGCTGGTGGTCGTCGATCAGGACGACCGCCCGACCGGCGCCCTGAACATGCACGACCTGCTGCGCGCCGGAGTGATGTAAATGAACCAGGACCTGATGCAACGCGCCAAGGCCATCAAGCTGGCGGTGTTCGACGTCGACGGTGTACTCACCGACGGCCGCCTGTACTTCCTCGAGGACGGCAGCGAGTTCAAGACCTTCAACACCCTCGACGGCCACGGCATCAAGATGCTCATGGCCGCGGGCGTGACCACCGCGATCATCAGCGGGCGCAAGACCCCGGTGGTCGAGCGTCGGGCGAAGAACCTCGGCATCCCGCACCTGTTCCAGGGCCGCGAGGACAAACTGGTGGTGCTCGACGGCCTGCTCGCCGAACTCAATCTAAGCTATGAACAGGTCGCCTACCTCGGCGACGACCTGCCCGACCTGCCGGTGATTCGTCGCGTCGGCCTGGGCATGGCGGTACAGAATGCCGCTGCATTCGTTCGCCAGCACGCTCACGGCGTCACCCAGGCTCGCGGCGGTGAAGGCGCCGCCCGCGAGTTCTGCGAACTGATCATGCAGGCCCAGGGCACCCTGGACGCTGCCAACGCCCATTACCTGTAAGGCTGCCCATGCTCAGCAAGAAGATCAGAAATGTCGCGCTGCTAGGCGGGATCGCCGCCCTGCTGGTTGCGGTAGGCTACTGGAACGTCAGCCCGGAGAGCTTCCTCGACCAGCCGCAGGCCCAGGTCGACCAGAGTGCCATCGACTACTACGCGATCAATGCACACAGCCTGCAGTTCCTGCCCGACGGCAAACTGCAGTACGAGATGACCGCCGCCAAGGTCGAGCACCTTAAGGCCAGCGAGGTCACCCTGGTGACCACGCCCGACCTGCACATGTACCGCGGCACCGAGTATCCGTGGCACGTGCAGAGCAAGCGCGCCGAGGTCAACCCGGACGGCACCGAGGTCGAACTGATCGACGATGTGCGCGTGGCGCGCACCGACGAGAAGCAACGTGAAACCATCATCACCAGCACACGCATGACCGTGTTCCCGCAGAAGCAATATGCGCAGACCGAGCAAGCCGTTAGAATCGACGGCGCCGGTGGCACGACTACGGGCAAAGGAATGAAAGCGTATTTGAAAGAAGGCAGGATGGACCTGCTCTCTAACGTAAGAGGACAGTATGAGGCTCGTTAAAACCATCCCCCTTCTGCTCAGCCTGGGCGTAGCACTGGGAAGCGCGAGCGCCTTCGCCCTGCCGAACGACCGTGACCAGCCGATCCGCATCCAGGCGGACAACGCCCACCTGGACGACAAGCAGGGCGTTGCCACCTACACCGGCGACGTGATCATCACCCAGGGCTCGATGATGATCAAAGGCAACACCGTGACCATGACCCGCTCCGCCTCCGGCGACATCGACGTGGTTACCTCGGTGGGCAACCTGGCCTACTTCGAGCAGCAGCAGAGCGCCGCAAAGCCCGACAAGATGAAAGGCTGGGCCGTGACCATCCAGTACCAGGCGCAGAAAGACACGGTGATTCTCACCGACCGCGCCAAGGTCGAGAACGAAGGCAACACCACCGAAGGCGAGAAGATCGTCTACAACACCAAGACCCAGGTGGCTACCGCCGGTCGCGGTGGCAACGTGACTGCACCACGTCAGCGCATCGACATGGTCATTCAACCGAAGAAAAAGGCCGAGTAAATGGCAACCCTCAAAGCCCAGCACCTGGCCAAGAGCTACAAGGGCAGGCAGGTCGTTCGCGACGTCAGCCTGTCCATCGACAGCGGCCAGATCGTCGGCCTGCTCGGCCCCAACGGCGCCGGCAAGACCACCTGTTTCTACATGATCGTCGGCCTGGTCCAGGCCGACCAGGGTCGCGTGCTGATCGACAGCCTCGACGTCAGCCACCAGCCCATGCACGGGCGCGCCCAGGCTGGTATCGGCTACCTGCCGCAGGAAGCCTCGATCTTCCGCAAGCTGTCGGTGGCCGACAACATCATGGCCATCCTCGAGACCCGCAAGGACCTCGACCGCGACGGCCGGCGCAAGGAGCTGGAAAGCCTGCTGCAGGAATTCCACATCAGCCACATCCGCGACAACCTCGGCATGAGCCTCTCCGGCGGCGAACGCCGCCGCGTCGAGATCGCACGCGCCCTGGCCACCGCGCCCAAGTTCATCCTGCTGGACGAACCCTTTGCCGGTGTCGACCCGATCTCCGTCGGCGACATCAAGCAGATCATCCACCACCTCAAGAACAAGGGCATCGGCGTACTGATCACCGACCACAACGTTCGCGAGACCCTGGACATCTGCGAGACCGCCTACATCGTCAACGATGGCCAGTTGATCGCCGAAGGCGACGCCGAGACCATCCTGGCCAACCAGCTGGTCAAGGAAGTGTACCTGGGGCACGAGTTCCGACTCTGACCCGGCCTGCCCGGAGCACTGGCGCAGGCGCCTGTTCGAGGCTTTAGTTGTTACAGTGCTCTAGGCAAACGCTGCAATTTCAGGCATATAACTTGCTTAAAATCGGCGCCCAGGCGCCCTCCGTGTAGTGGATGGCGCATGCGCGCCGGCAACAAGGTATCAAGCCCCAGCCATGAAACCATCGCTCGTCCTAAAAATGGGCCAGCAACTGACGATGACCCCGCAGTTGCAACAGGCCATCCGTCTGCTTCAGCTCTCCACCCTGGACCTCCAGCAGGAAATCCAGGAAGCGCTGGAGTCCAATCCGATGCTCGAACGTCAGGAAGACGGCGAGGACTTCGACAACAGCGACCCGATGGCGGACAACGCCGAGAACAAGCCGGTCGCCGAAGTCCAGGACAACAGCTTCCAGGAAACCAGCACCAGCAGCACCGCGGAAAACCTCGAAGACGGCGAATGGGCCGAACGCATTCCCAACGAGCTGCCGGTCGACACCGCCTGGGAAGACATCTACCAGACCAGCGCCAGCAGCCTGCCGAGCAACGATGACGACGAGTGGGACTTCACCACCCGCACGTCGGTCGGCGAGAGCCTGCAGAGCCACCTGCTGTGGCAGCTCAACCTGGCGCCGATGTCCGACACCGACCGCCTGATCGCCGTCACCCTGATCGACAGCATCAACGGCCAGGGCTACCTGGAAGACACCCTTGACGAGATCTGCGCAGGCTTCGACCCGGAGCTCGATATCGAGCTGGACGAGGTCGAGGCGGTGCTGCATCGCATCCAACAATTCGAGCCCGCCGGAATCGGCGCCCGCTCCCTCGGTGAATGCCTGCTGTTGCAACTGCGCCAGCTGCCGGCGTCGACACCGTGGATGAGCGAGGCCCAGCGCCTGGTCACCGACTTCATCGACCTGCTCGGCAGCCGCGACTACAGCCAGCTGATGCGCCGCATGAAGCTCAAGGAGGACGAGCTGCGTCAGGTCATCGAACTGGTGCAGACCCTCAACCCGCGCCCCGGCTCGCAGATCGAGTCCAGCGAGCCCGAGTACGTCGTGCCCGATGTCATCGTGCGCAAGGACAGCGAGCGCTGGCTGGTCGAGCTCAACCAGGAAGCGGTACCGCGCCTGCGGGTCAACCCGCAGTACGCCGGCTTCGTGCGCCGCGCCGACACCAGCGCCGACAACACCTTCATGCGCAACCAGCTGCAGGAAGCGCGCTGGTTCATCAAGAGTCTGCAGAGCCGCAACGAGACGCTGATGAAGGTGGCGACGCAGATCGTCGAGCACCAGCGCGGCTTCCTCGACCATGGCGACGAGGCCATGAAGCCGCTGGTGCTGCACGATATCGCCGAGGCGGTGGGCATGCACGAGTCGACCATTTCCCGGGTGACCACGCAGAAATACATGCACACCCCACGCGGCATCTACGAACTGAAATACTTTTTCTCCAGCCACGTGAGCACCGCCGAAGGCGGCGAATGCTCGTCCACGGCGATCCGCGCGATCATCAAGAAACTGGTGGCGGCGGAAAATCAGAAAAAGCCATTGAGTGACAGCAAGATCGCTGGTTTACTGGAGGCACAAGGCATCCAGGTAGCCCGTCGCACCGTCGCCAAGTACCGCGAATCGTTGGGCATCGCCCCGTCGAGCGAGCGCAAGCGACTGATGTAGCCCCGGGATGTGCCACAGCGTTTCAGTGGCAGGTGCAATACCTGCCTCTTTATGCACGGGCAACAAAGGAGAAGCTGTATGCAAGTCAACATCAGTGGACAGCATGTAGAAGTCACCCAACCACTGCGCGATTACGTGCTCGAGAAGCTCGCCCGCGTGGAGGGTCATTTCGACAAGATCACCAATGCGACGGTGATCATGAAGGTCGAGAAGCTGCAGCAGAAGGTGGAAGCCACACTCCAGATTCCCGGTGGCGAAGTCGTCGCCAACGCCGAACATCAAGACATGTACGCGGCGATCGACGCCCTGGCCGACAAACTCGATCGCCAACTGAAAAAACACAAGGAAAAACAGCAAAGCCTGCTGCAAGGCGCAGCCGCCCGCTGATCCCCCTCATCCATGATCCGACTTGAAACCATCCTGACCCCCGGCCGTTCCCTTGTGAACGTGCCGGGCGGCAGCAAGAAGCGCGCCCTGGAAAAGGTCGCCAACCTGATCGCCGAGCAAGTACCCGAGCTGGAGATGCAAGACGTCTTCGACAAGCTCATCGCTCGGGAAAAACTGGGCTCCACCGGTTTTGGCAATGGCATCGCCATTCCCCACTGCCGGCTTGTGGGCTGCACCGCGCCAGTGAGCGCCCTGCTGCACCTGGACGCCCCCATCGATTACGATGCCATCGATGGCGCCCCGGTCGACCTGCTGTTTGTCCTGCTGGTCCCGGAAGCCGCCACCGATGCCCACCTTGAACTGCTGCGCCAGATCGCCAGCATGCTCGATCGCAAGGAGGTCCGCGATCGCCTGCGTGCCGCCGACAGCAGCGAGACCCTTTACCAGGTCGTCCTGGACGTACAGAACGAGCACTGAACATGCGCCTGATCATCGTCAGCGGCCGCTCCGGCTCCGGCAAGAGTACCGCCCTCGACGTGCTGGAAGACAACGGCTACTACTGCATCGACAACCTGCCCGCCGGGTTGTTGCCGCAGTTGGCTGAAAACGCGCTGATCAACACCGAGCTGCTGCAACCGAAGGTGGCGGTGTCCATCGACGCGCGCAACCTGCCCAGCCACCTGTCACGCTTCCCCGAACTGCTGGCGGAGGCACGCTCACGGCATATCCAGTGCGACGTGCTGTACCTGGACGCCGACGAAGACACCCTGCTCAAGCGCTTCTCGGAAACCCGCCGCCGCCACCCGCTGACCAACGACAGCCGTTCGCTGGCCGAGGCGATCCGTGTGGAAAGCGAGCTGCTCGGGCCGATCGCCGACCTCGCCGACCTGAAGATCGACACCACCAGCCTGAACCTCTACCAGCTGCGCGATTCGATCAAGCTGCGCCTGCTCAACCAACCCGAGCCAGGCACCGCGTTCCTGGTCGAGTCCTTCGGCTTCAAGCGCGGCATGCCGGTGGATGCCGATGTGGTGTTCGATGTGCGCTGCCTGCCCAATCCGTACTGGAAGCCGGAACTTCGCGAGCATTCCGGCCTCGAACAGCCGGTGATCGACTACCTGGCCGCCCAGCCGGACGTCGAGGAAATGTTCCAGGACATCTCCGGTTACCTGCTCAAATGGCTGCCGCGCTTCGCCGCCAGCAACCGCGCCTATGTCACCATCGCCATCGGCTGTACCGGCGGCCACCACCGCTCGGTGTACATCACCGAACGGCTTGGCCAACTGCTCCAGCAATCCCTGAAAAACGTCCAGGTCCGCCACCGCGACCTCTAGCCCACAGGATCCGCCCCACGATGCCCGCCCGCGAAATCACCATCATCAACAAGCTGGGCCTGCATGCGCGGGCGGCCGCCAAGTTCGTCGGCGTGGCCGGTCGCTTCCCCTGCCAGGTGCGGGTCGGCCGCGCGCCGGACAAGCTGGTGGACGGCAAGAGCATCATGGCGGTGATGATGCTCGCCGCCGGCAAGGGCACGCCAGTGCACCTGCACACCGAGGGCGAGCAGGACGCTGAAGCCATGGATGCGCTGGTCGAGCTGATCAACAACTTCTTCGACGAAGGCGAGTAACGCTTTCTCCTCCCGCAACATCCTCTTCCAATTGTCCGGATGCAGCTTCGCCAGATTGAATTTATACCTATATAGGTATAAATTCAGCAGGTGATTTCATGGAATCGGACAGGCAACCCAAGCCGCTTTACTGGGTCGCAAGCAGCAAAAAGGATCTGCTGTGCCTCCCCGAAGACGTCCAGCAAACCGTCGGCTTTGCTCTGCATCTGGCTCAGACGGGAAGCAGGCACCTCCAGGCGAAAGTCCTCAGAGGGTTTTCAGGCGCTGGCGTGCTCGAGGTCGTGGAGGACCATGACGGTAATACCTATCGCGCGGTCTATACCGTACGTCTTGGCGCTGCGGTGTATGTCTTGCATTGCTTCCAGAAGAAGTCCAAGGCGGGCATCAGGACGCCCGAAACAGACATCGCCCTGGTGCGCAAGCGATTGAAGCTTGCACAGGCCCACTCAGAAGGAATCCAGACATGAGCGAAATCGAACAGGGCAGCGGCAATGTCTACGCAGACCTCAACTGCCCGGATGCAGACGAGATGCTGGTCAAGGCACGCCTGGCGAGCAAGATCTGCAGCATCATCAAGGCCCGTCATCTGACCCAGATGCAAGCCGCGCAAATCCTTGGCCTGCCTCAGCCAAAAGTATCGGAAATGATTCGCGGAAAATTCCGTGGCATCAGCGAAAGCAAGATGATCGACTGCCTGGCTCGCCTTGGTCGAGACGTGCAGATCGTGGTCAAGGCCGCACCGCGCTCACGGCCTCAAGGGCGGGTGGAAGTCATCTTCGCCTGAGCAACGCTCAAAGCAAGCGCAACGAGAAGGTCGACCCACCCTCCTGCTCTTTTCACGACAGCGCCGTGTCCATCACCATCATCAGGCAGAACCCAACACACAGCCCCAGGCTCGCCAGGCGGTGATGCCCGTTGCTGCGCGATTCGGGAATAATCTCCTGGGTCACCACCAGCAGCATCGCCCCCGCCGCGCAGGCCAGGCCCAGCGGCAGCAGCAGTTCGGCGATGTTCACCAGCCAGGCGCAGATCACCGCGGCCAGCGGCTCGACCAGCCCGGACGCCGCACCGATCAGGAACGCCTTGAACCGCGGCATGCCGGCCCCGGCCAGCACCAGGGCGATCACCAGGCCCTCCGGTACATCCTGCAGCGCGATGCCCATGGCCAGGCTGTCGGCATCGGGCATGCCACCGCCGGCGGACACACCGATGGCCATGCCTTCGGGGATGTTGTGGGCGATGATGGCAATGACGAACAACCAGATCCGCGCCGCGATCACCGGCTGCTGATCGCTGCCGACCAGGGCCTCTGGCGAGGCGCCGGAGACCTTTAGGTCGACCAGGAACAGGCACAGCGCACCGAACAGCAAGCCGCTGCTGATCAGGCCACCGGCGCCCCATGGGCTGAAACCGATGGATTGGGCCGCATCCAGCCCCGGCATGATCAGCGAAAACGCGGTGGCCGCCAGCATCACGCCGGCACCGAAGCCAAGCAAGGTGTCGGCCACGGCCACCGGCATGTTGCGAATCACCAATACCGGTACCGCGCCCAACGCCGTCCCCAGTGCGCACAATGCGCCGCCCTCGAGGGCACGCAACATGCGCGGCTCCAGGTCTAGCCAGGCGATGCCGCGTGCCACCAGCAACGCGGTGCCAACCAGCAACAGCATGGTCCCAAGCGCCAGGCGGAACAGGCGCACACTGCTGACAGACATCACCTCGGCACGCATACCGGTCAGGCTCACTTCAGGGCTTCAAGGTAGCGACGTTCCACTTCGGCCCAGTCGACCACGTTGTAGAAGGCGCCAATGTATTCCGGACGACGGTTCTGGTACTTCAGGTAGTAGGCGTGCTCCCACACGTCCAGACCGAGGATCGGCGTGTTGCCGTGCATCAGCGGGCTGTCCTGGTTGCCGCTGCTCTCAACTACCAGAGTGTTCTGCGGGGTCACGCTCAACCAGGCCCAGCCGCTACCGAAACGGGTCAGCGCGGCCTTGGTGAAGGCCTCCTTGAACGCCTCGAAGCCGCCGAGCTGCGCATCGATGGCCTTGGCCACCTGCCCTGCCGGCTGGCCGCCGCCCTTGGGCGACATGACGGTCCAGAACAGGGTGTGGTTGGCATGCCCGCCGCCCTGGTTGATCACCGCGCCCTGGAGCTTCTCGGGCAGTTGCTTGACCGCGCCCACCAGCCGTTCCACCGGCCATTCGGCCCACTCGGTGCCCTCGATGGCGGCGTTGAGGTTGTTGATGTAGGTCTGGTGATGCTTGCTGTGGTGGATCTCCATGGTCTGGGTGTCGATGTGCGGTTCCAGCGCATCGTAGGCATAGGGCAACGCAGGCAAGGTATGCGGCATGTCAGTGGATTCCGTAGGCAGGTGTGCGATCAGTGATATCCGTATGTGCGACCAGCTCGCTGGCCACCGGGGCCTGCCGGTTGAGCAGGCGCTCGGTACGCGGGTACTGGCCGTATTCGGCGATGAAGCTCAGCAACTCGGTGTAGGTGCGCCCGCTGTGGCGCAACGCAGCGTCGCGCAGGGCCTGGGGCAGGCGCGGATCCTGGCTGGCCTGGAGCAGCCGCTGGTGCGCCGCGCACAGGTAGTCGGCGCTTTCCTGCGGCTGGTTCAGGCGCAGGTGCAGGTCGGCCAGGTTGTGATGGGCGATGACCAGTGCGGCCACCGCCTCGTCGACGTCATGCCAGCGCTCGAACAGCACCTGGGCCAGGGCCAGGGCTTGCAGGTAGTGTTCCCGGGCATCGACCAGCTCGCCCTGCTCGAACAGGCGGTTGGCGTCTTGCGTGGTGCGTTTCCAGTGCTGCATGACGTGTCTCCTGGGCGGCCCGGGCTCAGATGCCGCCGGCGGTGAGTTTTTCCGGATCCAGCAGCGCCTCGAGCTGGTCACGCGACAGGTCGGTGTGCTCCAGCGCCACGTCGATGATCGGGCGACCCTGCTTGTAGGCGGTCTTGGCGATCTCGGCGGCCTTGAGGTAGCCGATGATCGGGTTCAACGCGGTGACCAGGATCGGGTTGCGCGACAGCGCCTCCTTGAGCTTGGTTTCGTTGACCTTGAAGCTGGCGATGGCCTTGTCGGCCAGCAGGCGGCTGATGTTGCCCATCAGCTCGATGCTCTCCAGCAGGTTGCGGGCGATCACCGGCAGCATCACGTTGAGCTCGAAGTTGCCCGACTGCCCGGCCACGGCGATGGTGGCGTCGTTGCCGATCACCTGGGCGGCGACCATGGCGGTGGCTTCCGGGATCACCGGGTTGACCTTGCCCGGCATGATCGATGAACCCGGCTGCAGGCCCTGCAGCTCGATTTCACCGAGGCCGGCGAGCGGGCCCGAGTTCATCCAGCGCAGGTCGTTGGCGATCTTCATCAGCGCCACGGCGGTGGTCTTGAGCTGGCCGGACAGGGCCACGGCGGTGTCCTGGGAGCCGATCAAGGCGAACAGGTTCTCGCCGGGCGTGAACTTGACCTGGGTCAGGCCACTCAACTGGCGGGCAAAGCCTGCGGCGAACTGCGGGTGGGCGTTGATGCCGGTGCCCACGGCAGTACCGCCCTGAGCCAAGGCCTGCAGGCTCGGCAGGGTGGCTTCGATATGCGCCTGGGCGCCCTTGACCTGTGCGGCCCAGCCACCGAGCACCTGGCTCATGCGCACCGGCATGGCATCCATCAGGTGGGTGCGACCGGTCTTCACGTGCTTGTGCACTTCGAGCGCCTTGGCCTCGATCACCTGGGTGAGGTGGCGCAGGGCCGGCAGCAACTGCTCGTGCAGGGCCAGGGCGGCGCTGACGTGGATGGTAGTCGGGATGATGTCGTTGCTGCTCTGGCCACAGTTGACGTGGTCGTTGGCATTGACCGGTTCGCCCAGCACGCGGCTGGCCAGGGTAGCAATGACCTCGTTGGCGTTCATGTTCGAGCTGGTGCCGGAACCGGTCTGGAACACATCCACCGGGAAGTGCTGGATGAAATCCCCGGCCAGCAGTTGCTCCACCGCCTTGACGATGGCCTCGCCCTGCCCCGCGCTCAGCTGAGACAGCTCGACGTTGGCCTTGGCCGCCGCCGCCTTGGCCAGCAGCAGGGCACGGATGAACTGGGCCGGCATCGGCTTGCCGCTGACCGGGAAGTTGTCGACCGCGCGCTGGGTCTGGGCACCGTACAGGGCCTGGGCCGGCACCTGCAGTTCGCCCATGCTGTCACGCTCGATACGGGTATCACTCATCATCAAGTCCTTGCATCAGTTCTTCGGGAGAAATCGACGGCAGCAGCACGCTGTTGGCGAGCTGCATCGCGTAGGGCTGCCAGCGCTGGTTCTGCTCGCGGCGATCGAGGTTGCGCAGGTCGAGCAAGGGCCGCCAGGCCTGGTCCAGGCACAGGCAGCGCCAATGCCACGGCAGCATGCGATCGTTGGCGGTATCCAGCAGCAGGCGGAAGGCGGTCAGCGCCACGGTCCAGGGCGAGGTTTCGGTGCAGCACACCAGGTAGCGGCCTTCGGCCAGGTAATGCTCGATCAGGCGCGGCTCGTCGGGTTCGAGCGCGCAGCGGATGCGCCGGCTGAGCCAGCGCCAGTTTTCCAGGTAGGGCAGTTCGTGGAGGACGGGTTTCATGAACATCATCGCCGGGTTACTGGATAATGATATTCATTATTATGTGATAAATAGAATCAGTTCAAGATAGACGATGGGCAAAAGAAACCCGGCGCGATGGCCGGGTCCTTTGCGAGACATGAGCGAGGGGCCTCGATCAACTGCCCGCCACCGTCATCCGCTCGATCAGCACCGAGCCACTGTGGATATTGCTGCGGGTCTCGATATCGCTGCCGATCGCCACGATCTGCTGGAACATGTCCTTCATGTTGCCGGCGATGGTCACTTCCTGGACCGGGAACTGGATCTCGCCATTTTCGACCCAGAAGCCCGCCGCGCCACGGGAATAGTCACCGGTCACCATGTTCAGGCCATGCCCCATCAGCTCGGTCACCAGCAGGCCGCGGCCCATGCGGCGAATCAATGCCGCCTGGTCCTCAACGCCATGGGTGACGAACAGGTTGTGCACGCCCCCGGCGTTGGCGGTGCTCGGCAGGCTCAGCTTGCGCCCGGAATAGGTGCCGAGGATGTAGGACACCAGCTCGCCCTTGTCGACGAACGGCTTGGCGTAGGTGGCCAGGCCATCGCCGTCGAACGCCGCGCTGCCCAGCGCACGCGGGATGTGCGGCCGCTCGTCGAGGGTCAGCCAAGTGGGGAACAGGCGCTGGCCGATGGTGCCTTCGAGGAACGACGACTTGCGGTACAGGTTGCCGCCGGAAATCGCCGACAGGAAGCTGCCAAACAGGCCGCCGGCAAGCTCCGCCGAAAACAGTACCGGCACCTCGCAGGTCGGCACCGGACGCGCACCCAGGCGGCTGGCGGCGCGTTGCGCGGCGCGCTGGCCGATGCTGCGCGGATCGGCCAGCAGGTTGCCCTGGCGATTGACGTCGTACCAGTAGTCGCGCTGCATCTGCCCTTCGGCCTCGGCGATCATCACGCAGCTCAGGCTGTGTCGGGTGGACGCGTAGCCGCCGATGAAGCCGTGGCTGTTGCCGTAGACTCGCACGCCCTGGTGGGTATTGAGGGTGGTGCCGTCGGCGTTGAGGATGCGCTTGTCGGCATCGAACGCCGCCGCCTCGCAGGCCAGCGCCATCTCGATGGCCTTCTCCGGCTCGATGTCCCAGTCGTGGTACAGGTCCAGGTCAGGGATCTCGCGGGCCATCAAGGCGGCATCGGCCAAACCCGAACATTCGTCCTCGGAGGTGTGCTTGGCGATTGCCAGGGCCGCCGCGACGGTCTCGCGGATAGCCTCAGGGCCACTGGCCGAGGTGCTGGCCGAACCCTTGCGCTGGCCGACGTAGAGGGTGATGCCGAAGCCCTGATCGCGGTTGAACTCGACCGTCTCGACTTCGCGCTGGCGCACCGTGGTGGACAGGCCCTGCTCCAGCGACACCGCCACTTCGCAGGCGCTGGCGCCCTGACGGCGCGCCTCGGCAACGATCGCCTCGACCTGTTCCTGCAACGCCGGCAGGTCCTTGGGGCCTACGCTCTGGACTGCACTCATGGTTCTCTCCACTGAAAATTCTGCGTTCGGCTTGGGTCATTCTACGACCGGGCCGGACAAGCGGCCCCCGACTGGTTATCATGGCGGCGATTTCCTGCGGACTGCCCCCATGGTTGATTCTTACGACGACGCCTTCGACGGCGAAAAAAGCAAAACCCAGATCAAGCGCGAGCTGCATGCGCTGGTCGAGCTCGGTGAGCGCCTCACCACCCTCAAGGCCGACACCCTGGCCCGCCTGCCGTTGACCGACGAGCTGCGCAAGGCGCTGGAAGAGGCCAGCAAGCACACCGCCCACGGCGCCCGCAAACGCCACATGTCGTTCGTCGGCAAGCTGATGCGCGCGCAGGACCTGGACGCCATCCATGCCGTGCTCGAGCAGGTCGACAGCTCGACTCGCCAGTACAACGAGCGCTTCCACGGCCTCGAGCGCTGGCGCG
Source organism: Pseudomonas carassii (assembly GCF_036324045.1). Lineage (NCBI taxonomy): Bacteria > Pseudomonadati > Pseudomonadota > Gammaproteobacteria > Pseudomonadales > Pseudomonadaceae > Pseudomonas > Pseudomonas carassii. The sequence goes on from NZ_JAZDCT010000044.1 coordinate 23,976, forward strand.
ACCGCCTGATCGACGGCAACGACGAGGACCTCGAGCGCTTCGTCAACGAGTTCCCCGACACCGATCGCCAGCACCTGCGCTCGCTGATCCGTCATGCCCAGCACGAGAAGGCGCGGAACAAGCCGCCTGCGGCTGCGCGTAAAGTGTTCAAGTACATCCGCGACCTCGACGAGGTCCAGCGCGGCCTGCGTTAAACCCGGCATCCTGGGGCTGCCACGCAGCCCATCGCGGCACAAGGCCGCTCCTACAGGGAACGCGCACACCTGTAGGAGCGGCCTTGCGCCGCGAAAGGACCGCAAAGCGGTCCCTGCCGGCATCACGCCCCTGTACCACCGACAGTGATCGCATCCAGCTTCAGGGTCGGCTGGCCAACCCCTACCGGCACCGACTGCCCATCCTTGCCGCACGTGCCCACGCCGCTGTCCAGCGCCAGGTCATTACCGACCATCGACACACCCCGCATCGCCTCCGGACCATTGCCGATCAAGGTCGCGCCCTTCACCGGCGCGGTGATCTTGCCGTCCTCGATCAGGTAGGCCTCACTGGTGGAGAACACGAACTTGCCGCTGGTGATGTCCACCTGGCCACCGCCGAGGTTGGCACAGTAGATGCCCTTCTTCACCGAGCGGATGATTTCCTCGGGGTCGCTGTCGCCGGCACGCATGTAGGTGTTGGTCATGCGCGGCATCGGCAGGTGGGCGTAGGATTCACGCCGGCCGTTGCCGGTCACCGCCATGCCCATCAGGCGGGCGTTGAGCTTGTCCTGCATGTAGCCCTTGAGAATGCCGTTCTCGATCAGCGTGGTGCATTCGGTCGGCGTGCCTTCATCATCGATGCTGAGCGAGCCGCGACGGCCCTCCAGGGTACCGTCGTCGACGATGGTGCACAGTTTAGAGGCCACTTGCTCGCCGATACGGCCACTGAACGCCGAACTGCCCTTGCGGTTGAAGTCGCCTTCCAGGCCGTGACCGACCGCCTCGTGCAGCAGCACGCCGGACCAGCCCGGGCCAAGCACCACCGGCAGCGTGCCGGCCGGCGCCGGAATGGCCTCGAGGTTGACCAGCGCCTGGCGCAGCGCCTCGCGGGCATAGCCCATCACCCGCTCCTCGGTGAAGTAGCGGTAGTCGGTACGCCCGCCACCACCCTGTCCGCCGCGCTCGCGGCGGCCGTTCTGTTCGACGATCACGCTGACGTTGAAACGCACCAGCGGACGTACATCGGCGGCCAGGCTGCCATCGGCGGCGGCGACCAGGATCCGCTCCCAGACCCCGGCCATGCTCACGCTGACCTGCTGGATGCGCGGGTCGAGGGCGCGGGTGGCGGCATCGACGCGCTTGAGCAGGTCGACCTTCTCGGCGCGGCTCAGCACATCCAGGGGATTATCAGACGCGTAAAGGGCAGTCACATCCTGGCTGCGGAACGCCTGCACCTTGCCGTTCTGCCCGGCGCGGGAGATCGAGCGGGCGGCGCGGGCCGCCGAGGTCAGGGCTTCGAGGTTGATCGCATTGCTGTAGGCGAAGCCGGTCTTCTCGCCGGACTGGGCGCGCACGCCCACGCCCTGGTCGAGGTTGAAGCTGCCCTCTTTGACGATGCCGTCCTCCAGCGCCCAGGTTTCCGAGATCTGCCCCTGGAAATACAGGTCGGCGGCATCGATGCCGGGGCCGGCCAGCTCGCCCAGCACCGTCTGCAGGCTGTCGAGGGTCAGGCCGCCCGGGGCCAGGAGCTGCTCGCTGACGGTGGATAAAATCTCGCTCATAGTCACTCCGAGGTGTGCGCAGGCCGCAAGGCGTCCTGCGAGAAAAAGCGCCGGTGCGTGACCACCGGCATGCGCGCCCGGATGGACGCCTGTTCTTCACTGTCGCGCGTGGCGAGCAATACCGCTTCGCCCCGCGCCTGTTGCGCGACGATCCGCCCCCAGGGGTCGACGATCGCCGCCTGGCCGTGGGTTTCCCGCGGCCCCGGATGCAGGCCGCCCTGGGCGGCCGCCAATACATAGCACTGGGTCTCGATGGCCCGTGCGCGAATCAGTACTTCCCAATGCGCCGCGCCGGTCACCGCGGTAAACGCCGCCGGTGCGCTGATCAGCTCGGCCCCGGCGGCGCGCAAGGCGCTGTACAGCTCGGGGAAGCGCAAGTCGTAGCACACCGACAGGCCCAGCCGGCCCACGGGCGTGTCGGCCACCACCACCTGGCTGCCGTGGGCGTAGTCGTCCGACTCGCGGTAGCGGCCACGGTTGTCGGCCACATCCACATCGAACAGGTGCAGCTTGTCGTAGCGGGCGGCGATCTCGCCGTGCTCATCGACCAGCAGCGAACAGGCGTGGGCCTTGGCTTGCGGCTGGCCGACCGGCGGCAGCGGCAAGGTACCGGCGACTATCCATAACCTGAGGTCGCGGGCGGTGCGTTTCAACCAAGGCAGGATCGGTCCCTCGCCCAGTGCCTCGGCCCGACCGATGGCCGCGGCGTCGCGTCGGCCCATGGCGGCAAAGTTCTCCGGCAGCACCGCCAGGCGCGCGCCACCGGCGGCGGCCTGTTCGAGCAGTGCCGTGGCACGTTGCAGGTTGGCCAGCACATCGTCCTGGCTGACCATCTGGATCACAGCTGACGTCATGACCACCCCGGGTTATTTGTCGAAAGGTTTCACAAAGGTGATTTTAGGCTCTTTGACCGGACCTTCGACGCGATAGTGCACACTGGCGAAGCGCGCCACCCGGTCACCGATCAGGCGATCGACCAGGAACAACGCGCCGCCGATCGCCGGCGCGCCGACGATCAGCGCGGCCAGCGGCAGGTTGTTGGTCACCGGCAGTGTCACCAGCAGCTTGGCATCGACCCGGTCACGGACGAAGTCCATGGTGCCGTCGAGCTCGAAGTTGCTCGACGGCCCGGTGACGGTGATCGGCTCACGGGTCACGTAGACCCCTTCGCTGGCCACCAGCAGCCCCTTGACCCGGTCGTAGGCCAGGCCCTTGCTGAACAGGTCGGAGAAGTCCAGGCGCAGGCGCCGGCCGATGGAGTTGAAGTTGAGCAGCCCGAACACCCGCAAGGCCTGGGCGCTGCCCTCGACCTCGACGAACTGGCCGCTGCGCAAGGCCGCGTCGAGGCTGCCAGAATAACGGTTGAGGCTGACCCAGGCCGGCGAGCCCGGCCAGCGGCCGTCCACGTCCATGCGGAAGTCGCGGCTGGTGACCGTAGGCGCAAAGCCCCAGGCCTTGAGCACATCACCCAGGTTCTTGCCATCCAGCCGGCCCTTGTACCAGCTCGAACTGCTGCCCGGCTCGCCTTCCCAGCCACCGCTGCCATCGATGTGCAGGCCCTTGAGGTCCAGGTCGACATCGCTCATGGCCATGCCTTTGGGCGTCTGGCGCAGCTTCAGGTTGACGCTGCCGAACAGGTCGTCGCCGCGATACAGTTTGTCGATGGTCAGGTCCAGTGGCGGCACCTTGCGCGGGTCGACCCCGGCCAATGGGTCCGGCGCGTTCTCGTCCTGGGCTTCATTCGGGTCCGCCGGCGGCAGGCGCAGGCTCTGCAGGCGGACGGTCATGGGCGTGGCCTTGGCATCGGGAATACGGGCATTGCCGATGACTTCCTGGCTGTCCAGGCGCAGGTCCCAGGCCGGGCCGCCGCGCATCAGGCGGATCACCGCCTGGTTGAGGTCCATGCCGAAGGCCTTGAGCTGGCCGATGCTCAGGTCCACGCTCTGCAGGTTCTGCCGGGCGCTGCCGCCTGGATCCTTGCCGGCCAGGCGCTCCATCTGTTGCTGCCAGGGGGCCAGGTCCAGGGTCTCAAGCCGGCCACGCACACGCAGGCCCTGGCCGCTGGGGAGGCTGGCTTCGCCCGTGCCCAGCAGCAGCTCGCCACGTCCCTGGGCCAGCTTGTCGGCGGGCGCGGCGTAGGCGAAGCGGGCAAGGTCGGCGTAGCTGGCATCGATGCGCCGCTCGGGGCCTTGCAGGGTCAGACCGAAACGGCTGTCGCGGGTTTCCCCGGCGGTTTTTCCGAAAGGCGCTGGCAAGTCGATGGCCAATCCCTTGAGCGAAGAACTGACGCTCAAGCGGTTGTCGCGGCTGCCGAGTGTCACCTGCAACTGATAGGGCAGCTCACCCGAAGCCGGCAGCGGCTGCTGGTACTGCAACCAGTCGGTCAGGGCCTTGAGGCCGACCTGGCCATTGGCGTTGATGCGGGTCTGGATCTGCCCGCCCTGTCCTTCGGCGGTAATCTGCGCGGTCACCGGTTTGCCGAAGGCGTGCAGGCTGATGTCCTTGCCGCTCAGGCCCTTGTCGAAATCGAAGCTGAAGTCGCCTTTGAGCTGGGTCAGTTCCAGGCTCGGCGGCGCCACTTTCAGGGTCGCGTCGTGGGTCGCGAAGTCCACCAGCACCTTGGGCCGCTGCCCGCGGACCAGGGGGATATCCAGCTTGACCTTGCCCTTGAGCGGCCCTTCGCCTTCCCAGCCGGCGAAGATCTCGCCCGTGCCGATGGGCGCTTCCTTGAGGATCTTCAGGCCATCGCCGAGACTGCCGTCGAAATCGCCATCAAGGAACAGGTGGCTGTGCTGGTCGCCCTCGACATGGGGAATGTCGACGCTGACATCGCTGACCTGGGTGTCCAGCAGCAGACCTTTGCGGGCCTGGATGCGCACGCCGGTGTCCTCGATGTAGACATTGCCGTCGACCTGCTGCACCTGCGGCCAGCCTGGCTGGAAATCCAGCGCGGCGTCGTGGACCTTGAAGAACAGGCTGATATCGCGGGCATGGGGCGGCGCGTTGTGATGCAGCGAGCCCTGGTACTGGAAGTAGCCCTCGTCGACATTGCCCTTGACGATGGCGCTGCGCAGCCATTCGTCCAGGGCCGGGCTGAGCACCTCGGGCAGGTACTTGGCGGTGTAGCGACCGTCGCCCTCGGTGAGGCCGACGCGCAGGTCCATGTAGTCTTCGTGGCCCGGTTGCAGGTGGATGCGAATCAGGAAGTCCGCGGCGATCTTGCCCTCGTCGCCCAGCACCTTGATATAGGGGGCCACCAGGGTGAAGGCTTCCTTGTCCAAGGTCCAGGTCAGCCGTGCGTTGGCCTTCGGGTAATGCCAGGGTTTGCCGAAGATCGGATACAGATGCAGCATGAAGGCCTGGGTATCCAGGCGCAGTTCGCCGTGCCCGAGGTCACCGCTGATGGCGCCGCTGACGTTGCCGGCAGCCGGCGCGCCGTGATAGGCGTCAAAGCCGACTTTCTCCAGGTTGGCGGCGAACTGCAGGCGCTGGTCGCCCTCGGCCTTGGGGCGGATGTCCAGGCGCACGTTGCGCAGGGCACCGGTCACCTTGAGCGCGTCGACCACCGTCATCAGTTTTTCCGGCAACGGCGCCAGGGCGTCGATCACCGGGGTCAGCAGGGTCAGGTCGAGGCGGTCCGCCTGCACCTGCCAGCTTTCCTCGGCCGGGCTCTGACCAGGGCGCTGCGCCAGTTGCAGGTGCGACTCCCAACGGGTCTTGCCCAGGCTCATGGCCAGGGAGTCGACGACGACGTCAAAGCCCTGGTCCTGGCGCTGGAACCAGGCCGACAGGGCCAGGTTGTCCAAGGTGATGGCCTTGCGCCCGGTGTAGGCACCCTTGAGCTGCGGGGCATTGAGACGAACCATCGCCTGCTGCAACTGCCCCTTGCTCCAGTCGATCCAGAACTCGCCACCGGCACGCAGGGTGTCGGCCTGCCACTGGCCCAGCAGCTGCGGCGGCAGCCAGCGCGCCCAATCGCTTTGCGGCAGGCTCAGGTAGGCCTGCACGCGGCCGTCGCGCCAGGCCTTGGCGGTGGCGCGACTGTTCAGGTTCAGGGCCAGGGGCTGGCCATCGGGCAGCGTCGCGCGCAGGTCAACGCTCTGGCGCGACGCCCCGGCCTGCAATCCCAGGCTGACATAGGTGAGGGTCAGGGGATCGCGTTGCCAGGGCTGCAGGGTGACCTGGCTGTCGAACACATCGATCCGCCCCAGTTGGCGCAGGCGCTTGAGCGCATCGGCCGGATCGAGCGGCGCATCATCCTTCTGCGGCAGGCCTTCCAGGGTCCAGGCGCCCTGCTCGCTCTCGCGCAGGATCAGTTGCAGCCCGCTGAGCTGGATGCGCGCCAGGCGCACTTCACGGGCCTTGAGGCTGGCCCACAGGTCGGGCACCAGCTTGACGTCGTCCAGGCGCAAGGCCGCCTTGCCTTCGCCCAGCTGCAGGTCGCGCACGCGCAACACCGGCGCAAGGCCACTCCAGCGCCCTTCCAGGGCACCGACGTGCACGGGCATGCCCAAGGCCTGTTCGGCCTTGAGCTCGGCGTCGGCGCGGTATTCGGCGACCAGGGGTACCAGTTGCCGACCGAGGCTGACATACAGCGCCACCAGCACCGCCAGCAGGGCGCAGATTCCCAGCCCCCAGCGGGTCAAGGCGCCCAGAACGCGGGTCAGACGTTCCATGGCCATGGCCCTCCAAGTCGTCCCTTAACTATGGCCGGTGAATAGCGCTTTGCCAGCCCGTCCATGGGGCGACCGCCATTAGCGCGGGTCAGAGCAGCACCACATCGTATTGTTCCTGGGAGTACATGGACTCCACCTGGAAGCGGATAGTTCGCCCGATGAACGTCTCCAGTTCGGCGACGTTGCCCGACTCTTCATCGAGCAGGCGGTCCACCACCTTCTGGTTGGCCAGTACCCGATAGCCCTCGGCCTGATAGGCGCGGGCCTCACGCAGGATTTCACGGAAGATTTCGTAACAGATCGTCTCGGGGGTTTTCAGCTTGCCTCGCCCCTGGCATGCCGCACAGGGCTCGCACAGCACCTGCTCAAGGCTTTCGCGGGTGCGCTTGCGGGTCATCTGCACCAGGCCCAGCTCGGTGATGCCGATGATGTTGGTCTTGGCATGATCACGTTCGAGCTGCTTCTCCAGGGTCCGCAGGACCTGGCGCTGGTGCTCCTCGTCTTCCATGTCGATGAAGTCAATGATGATGATCCCGCCGATGTTGCGCAGGCGCAGTTGCCGGGCAATAGCGGTGGCGGCCTCGAGGTTGGTCTTGAAGATGGTTTCCTCGAGGTTGCGATGGCCGACGAACGCCCCGGTGTTGACGTCGATGGTGGTCATCGCCTCGGCCGGGTCGACCACCAGGTAGCCGCCGGACTTGAGCGGCACCTTGCGCTCGAGGGCGCGCTGGATCTCGTCCTCCACGCCATACAGGTCGAAGATGGGCCGCTCGCCAGGGTAATGCTCCAGGCGATCGGCGATCTCCGGCATCAGCTCGGCGACGAACTGCGTGGTCTTCTGGAAGGTTTCCCGCGAGTCGATGCGGATCTTCTCGATCTTGGGATTGACCAGGTCGCGCAGGGTGCGCAAGGCCAGGCCAAGGTCCTCGTAGATGACCACGGGCGCCCCGCAGGTCTTGATCTGCGAGCCGATCTGCTCCCACAGGCGGCGCAGGTAGCGGATGTCCTGGAGGATATCTTCGGCGCGGGCGCCCTCGGCGGCGGTGCGCAGGATGAATCCGCCGGCGTCCTTCATGTCTTCCTGGGCCATGCAGTCGGTGACCACCTGCTTGAGGCGCTCGCGCTCGGCTTCTTCCTCGATCTTCAGGGAAATGCCGACATGGCTGCTGCGCGGCATGTACACCAGGTAGCGCGACGGAATCGACAGCTGGGTGGTCAGGCGCGCGCCCTTGCTGCCGATGGGGTCCTTGGTGACCTGCACCACCAGCGCCTGGCCTTCGTGCACCAGCGCGGTGATGTTCTCCACCGCGGAGCCTTCGCGCTGGGAGATCTCCGAGGCATGGATGAACGCCGCACGCTCCAGGCCGATGTCGACGAACGCCGCCTGCATGCCCGGCAGGACCCGCACCACCTTGCCCTTGTAGATATTGCCGACGATGCCACGGCGCTGAGTGCGCTCCACGTGCACCTCCTGCAGGACGCCGTTCTCCACCACCGCCACGCGTGACTCCATCGGGGTGATGTTGATCAGGATCTCTTCACTCATGGCAGGCTCTCGTCAAAGGTCTCGGGTAATGATGGATCGCTGCGGGATGGCTGGCTAGGCACTATACGAAATGTAAAGGCCCTAGCGCGGTGTCGTGTCCTCTTGCTGTTGCCAACAGGGGATGGCGAACTGTTCGAGCAGCTCGGCGGTCTCGCTCAGGGGCAGGCCGACCACCGCCGAGTAGCTGCCCTCGATAGCGCTGACGAACACCGCGCCCAGGCCCTGGATGGCATAGCCGCCGGCCTTGTCGACCGGTTCGCCGCTGTCCCAGTAGCGCAGCGCTTCCTCGAAGGAAATGGTGCGAAAACGCACGGTGGTGCTGACGCAGCGGCTGATGCTGCGCTGGCCGTCGGTCAGCGCCACGGCGGTGAGCACCTGGTGCTCGCGCTTGGACAGGTCGCCAAGCATGGCCAGCGCCTGCTCGCGGTTCTCGGGCTTGCCGAGGATCTGGCCATCGAGCACCACGGTGGTGTCGGCGCCCAGCACCACCCCGGCGCCGTCGGTGTGGGCGAAGCCCGCCACGGCCTTGGCCTGGGCCAGGCGCTCGACATAGGCCGCCGGAGCTTCGCCCGGCAGCGGGGTTTCATCGATGGGCGCGCTGACGACGGTGAACGGTACGCCGATCTGGGTCAGCAGTTCACGCCGGCGCGGCGAGCCGGAGGCCAGGTACAGCTGAGTCATATGGACATCTCCCTGTCAGTGGCGGCGGGTCGTCAGTGAATGTGCAGGCGAACGCGCAGGCCGCGCAGGGCGAAACTCACCCAGGGCCAGAGCAGGGCGCTGATCACCGCCGACCAGACCAGGGCCAGGGTCGGCAGACGATTGCCGGTGAGCGCGCTGAGCCACAGCTGGATCAGCTGGGCGATGCCGAAGATCACCAGGATCACCAGGCTCTGCTGCCACATGGGGAACATACGCAGGCGCTGCTGCAACGACAGCACCAGGAAGGTGATCAGGGTGAGAATCAGGGCATTCTGGCCAAGCAGGGTGCCGTACAGCACGTCCTCGGCCAGGCCGAGCAGGAATGCCGTGGTCATGCCGACCTTGCCGGGCACGGCGAGGGTCCAGAAGGCCAGCAGCAGGGCCAGCCACATGGGCCGGAACACTTCCATGAACTGCGGCATGGGCGAGACGCTGAGCAACAGGCCGATGGCGAAGGTCAGCCAGATGGCCCAGCCGTTTCTGCTACGGGTGCTGGCCATTATTGTCTCCGGGGTTGGGCGGGCGCGGCGGCCGGTTGCGCCGGCGCCGGGCTGGCCGTCGTTGGCGCAGCTGCGGGAACGTTGCCAGACGCGGGCTGCGCGGCATGGGCCGGCGCGGGCGTGGCCGCTGGCGGAGTGTGGCCGGCGCCCTGACGGTCGGCCTCTTCCTGGGCGATCGCCGCCTCGGTGGCGCGCTCTTCCGGAGTACGCCGGTCGCTGAACACCAGCAGCATGTAGCGGCTGCGGTTGAGCGCGGCGGTCGGAATGGCGCGGACGATGGCGAACGGCTGCCCGGAGTCGTGGATCACTTCGTTGACCGTGGCCACCGGATAACCGGCCGGGAAGCGCTGGCCCATGCCGGAGCTGACCAGCAGGTCGCCTTCCTTGATGTCAGCGGTGTCGGCCACATGGCGCAGTTCGAGGCGCTCCGGATTGCCGGTGCCGCTGGCGATGGCGCGCAGGCCGTTGCGGTTGACCTGCACCGGAATACTGTGGGTGGTGTCGGTGAGCAGCAGCACTCGCGAGGTGTACGGCATCAGCTCGACCACCTGGCCCATCAGGCCACGGGCATCGAGCACCGGCTGGCCGAGGAACACGCCGTCGCGCTCGCCCTTGTTGATCAGGATGCGGTGGGTGAAGGGATTGGGGTCGACACCGATCAGCTCGGCGACCTCGACCTTCTCGTTGACCAGCGCCGAGGAGTTGAGCAACTCGCGCAGGCGCACGTTCTGCTCGGTCAGGGCCGCCAGCTTCTGCAGGCGCCCCTGCAACAACAGGGCCTCGGTCTTGAGCTTCTCGTTCTCGGCGATCAGCTCGGTGCGGCTGCCGAACTGGCCAGCCACGCCCTGCCACATGCGCTGTGGCAGGTCGGTGATCCAGTAGGATTCCATCAGCACCAGGCCCATCTGGCTGCGCACCGGCTTGAGCAGGTCGAAGCGCGAGTCGACCACCATCAGCGCGACCGACATCACCACCAGCACGAGCAGGCGAACGCCCAGCGAGGGGCCCTTGGAGAAAAGCGGTTTAATAGGCCGTTCCTCGTGGACGACTCAGAAGGTCATGGGACATGGGGCAATGCACCGGCCTGCTGCGGATTGACGGAAACGGCGCCCGGGCGGGCGCCAGCACAGCGCATACAGGTAGCACTGTGCGTGCCACCTGTAAACCTGAGGATGCTACTGCGCAGCGATCACTCGCTGGAGAGCAGGTCCATGGCGTGCTTGTCCATCATTTCCAGGGCACGACCACCGCCGCGGGCGACGCAGGTCAGCGGGTCTTCGGCGACGATCACCGGCAGGCCGGTTTCCTGGGCCAGCAGCTTGTCGAGGTCACGCAGCAGCGCGCCACCACCGGTCAGCACCAGGCCGCGCTCGGCGATGTCCGAAGCCAGTTCGGGCGGCGATTGCTCCAGGGCGCTCTTGACCGCCTGGACGATGGTCGCCAGGGATTCCTGCAGCGCTTCGAGCACTTCGTTGGAGTTCAGGGTGAAGGCACGCGGCACGCCTTCGGCCAGGTTGCGGCCACGGACGTCGACTTCGCGCACTTCGCCGCCCGGGTAGGCGGTACCGATTTCCTGCTTGATGCGCTCGGCGGTGGATTCGCCGATCAGGCTGCCGTAGTTGCGGCGCACGTAGGTGACGATGGCTTCGTCGAAGCGGTCGCCACCGACGCGAACGGATTCGGCGTAGACCACGCCGTTGAGCGAGATCAGGGCGATTTCGGTGGTACCGCCACCGATGTCGACGACCATCGAGCCGCGGGCCTCTTCGACCGGCAGGCCGGCACCGATGGCGGCGGCCATCGGCTCTTCGATCAGGAACACTTCGCGGGCACCGGCGCCAAGGGCCGACTCACGGATGGCACGGCGCTCGACCTGGGTCGACTTGCACGGCACGCAGATCAGCACGCGAGGGCTGGGCTGCAGGAAGCTGTTTTCGTGCACTTTGTTGATGAAGTACTGCAACATTTTTTCACAAACGCTGAAGTCGGCAATCACGCCGTCCTTCATCGGGCGAATGGCCGCGATGTTGCCGGGGGTGCGGCCCAGCATGCGCTTGGCTTCAGTCCCGACTGCGACGACGCTTTTCTGGTTGCCGTGGGTACGGATGGCAACCACCGAGGGCTCATTCAGGACGATACCGCGCTCACGCACGTAAATAAGGGTGTTGGCAGTACCCAGGTCGATGGACAGATCGCTGGAAAACATGCCACGCAGTTTCTTGAACATGGGAAAGTGACCCTGGGGAAAGCGTGGGTAAAAAAGTGCGGCAAACTCTAACAATGGCAGGGATTTTGGGCAAGGAGCCAATATGTTAAATTGGCTGTTTTTCCGAGCATGCCTGCCGATGATCGCGGCCCTTTGACCGCCAGAATCCCAGCATGTTCCTCATTTGCGGACTCATTCCGTCTGTCGTTTTCCTGGAGATCCCCATGGCGCTTCAACGCTCCGACGTGGAAAAGATCGCCCATCTGGCCCGCCTGGGCCTGAATGAAGGCGAATTGCCACGCACCACCGATGCCTTGAACAGTATTCTCGGGCTGGTCGACCAGATGCAAGCCGTCGACACCACTGGCGTGGAACCCCTCGCCCACCCGCTGGAAACCACCCAGCGCCTGCGTCCCGACCAGGTCACCGAAAGCAACCAGCGCGACCGCTACCAGGCCGTCGCTCCGTCGACCGAGAACGGTCTGTACCTGGTTCCGAAAGTCATCGATTAAGGGATAGCGCCTGCCATGCATCAACTCACTCTGGCCGAGATCGCCCGTGGCCTCGCCGACAAGTCGTTCTCCTCGGAAGAACTGACCGGCGCCTTGCTGTCGCGCATCAAGCAGCTCGACCCGCAGCTCAACAGCTTCATCACCGTCACCGAAACCCAGGCCATGGAGCAGGCGCGAGCCGCCGACGCCCGTCGCGCCGCCGGCGAGACCGGCGCGCTGCTGGGCGCGCCGATCGCCCATAAAGACCTGTTCTGCACCAACGGCGTGCGTACCAGCTGCGGCTCGAAGATGCTCGACAACTTCACCGCCCCGTATGACGCCACCGTGGTCGCCAAGCTGGCCGAGGCCGGCATGGTCACCCTGGGCAAGACCAACATGGACGAATTCGCCATGGGCTCGGCCAACGAGTCCAGCCACTACGGCGCGGTGAAGAACCCATGGAACCTCGAGCACGTGCCGGGCGGCTCGTCCGGCGGCTCGGCCGCCGCCGTGGCCGCGCGCCTGCTGCCGGCCACCACCGGCACCGACACCGGCGGCTCGATCCGCCAGCCGGCGGCGCTGACCAACCTCACCGGACTCAAGCCAACCTACGGCCGCGTGTCGCGCTGGGGCATGATCGCCTACGCCTCGAGCCTCGACCAGGGCGGCCCGCTGGCCCGCACCGCCGAGGACTGCGCCCTGCTGCTGCAAGGCATGGCCGGTTTCGACGCCAAGGACTCGACCTCGGTCGACGAGCCGGTGCCAGACTTCAGTGCCAACCTGAACGCCTCGCTGCAAGGCCTGCGCATCGGCCTGCCGAAGGAGTACTTCGGCGCCGGCCTCGACCCGCGCATCGCCGACCTGGTCCAGGCCAGCGTCAAGGAGCTGGAGAAGCTCGGCGCGGTGGTCAAGGAAATCAGCCTGCCGAACATGCAGCACGCCATTCCGGCGTACTACGTGATCGCTCCGGCGGAGGCTTCCTCCAACCTGTCGCGTTTCGACGGCGTGCGCTTCGGCTACCGCTGTGAAGAGCCCAAGGACCTCACCGACCTGTACAAGCGTTCCCGTGGCGAAGGCTTCGGCGCCGAAGTGCAGCGCCGCATCATGGTCGGCACCTACGCCCTGTCGGCCGGCTACTACGACGCCTACTACGTCAAGGCGCAGCAGATCCGCCGCCTGATCAAGAACGACTTCATGGCCGCCTTCGAAGAGGTCGACGTGATCATCGGCCCGACCACGCCGAACCCGGCCTGGAAGATCGGCGCCAAGGCCGGCGACCCGATCGCCGAGTACCTTGAAGACCTGTACACCATCACCGCCAACCTGGCGGGGCTGCCGGGCCTGTCGATGCCGGCCGGCTTCGTCGACGGCCTGCCGGTGGGCGTGCAACTGCTGGCCCCGTACTTCCAGGAAGGCCGCCTGCTCAACATCGCGCACCGTTACCAGCAAGTCACCGACTGGCACACCCGCGCCCCCAACGGCTTCTGAGGAGTTCACACATGCAATGGGAAGTTGTGATCGGGCTGGAGATTCATACCCAGCTCGCCACCCAGTCGAAGATCTTCTCCGGCAGCGCCACCACCTTCGGCTCCGAGCCGAACACCCAGGCCAGCCTGGTCGATTTGGGCATGCCCGGCGTGCTGCCGGTGCTCAACCAGGAAGCCGTACGCATGGCGTGCATGTTCGGCCTGGCAATCGATGCCGAGATCGGCCCGCGCAATGTGTTCGCGCGCAAGAACTACTTCTACCCCGACCTGCCCAAGGGCTACCAGATCAGCCAGATGGACCTGCCGATCGTCGGCAAGGGCCACCTGGACATCGCCCTGGAAGACGGCACCATCAAGCGCATCGGCGTGACCCGCGCGCACCTTGAAGAAGATGCCGGCAAGAGCCTGCACGAAGACTTCAACGGCGCCACCGGCATCGACCTGAACCGCGCCGGCACGCCGCTGCTGGAGATCGTCTCCGAACCGGACATGCGCAGCGCCAAAGAGGCGGTGGCCTACGTCAAGGCCATCCACGCCCTGGTGCGTTACCTGGGCATCTGCGACGGCAACATGGCCGAAGGCTCGCTGCGTTGCGACTGCAACGTCTCGATCCGCCCGAAAGGCCAGACCGAGTTCGGCACCCGCTGCGAGATCAAGAACGTCAACTCGTTCCGCTTCATCGAGCGGGCGATCAACAGCGAGATCCAGCGCCAGATCGACCTGATCGAGGATGGCGGCAAGGTGGTGCAGGAAACCCGCCTGTACGACCCGAACAAGGACGAGACCCGCTCCATGCGCAGCAAGGAGGAAGCCAACGACTACCGTTACTTCCCCGACCCTGACCTGCTGCCGGTGGTCATCGAGCCAAGCTTCCTCGACAGCGTGCGCGCCGCCCTGCCGGAGCTGCCGCCGCAGAAGGTCGAGCGCTTCCAGAGCCAGTACGGCCTGTCGGCCTACGACGCCAACGTGCTGGCCTCCAGCCGCGAGCAGGCCGACTACTTCGAGCAGGTTGCGAAGATCGGCGGCGACGCCAAGCTGGCCGCCAACTGGGTCATGGTCGAGCTGGGCAGCCTGCTGAACAAGCTGGGTGTCGAGATCGACCAGTCGCCGGTCAGCGCCGAGCACCTCGGCGGCATGCTGCTGCGCATCCGCGACAACACCATCAGCGGCAAGATCGCCAAGACCGTATTCGAGGCCATGGCCGCCGGTGAAGGCGATGCCGACGGCATCATCGAAAGCAAAGGTCTCAAGCAGGTCACCGACACCGGCGCTATCGACAAGATGCTCGACGAGATGCTCGCCGCCAACGCCGAACAGGTCGAACAGTACCGCGCCGCCGACGAGGCCAAGCGCGGCAAGATGTTCGGCTTCTTCGTCGGCCAGGCGATGAAGGCCTCGAAAGGCAAGGCCAACCCGGGGCAAGTGAACCAATTGCTCAAGGCCAAGCTCGAAGGGTGATCTGAGAACGCGGCGAGGGCTTTGCCCTCGATCGCGACGCAAGGCCGCTCCCACAGGATCGTGCTGTACCTGTAGGAGCGGCCTTGTGCCGCGAAAAGACCGCGCAGCGGTCCCAGTGCCTGAATCGGAGCATTCGACTTGATCAAGCGTTCCCTCACCACCCTCACCCTCTTCTCGCTCCTGGCCGGCTGCGCCAGCCATGACATCGACCCACGCGGCTACGACCAGACCGGCACCGCCTCCTACTACGGCTCCCGCCACCACGGCAAACGCACCGCCAGCGGCGAACCCTTCAACCAGCACGGCCTCACCGCCGCCCACCGCAGCCTGCCTTTCGGCAGCCGGGTACTGGTCACCAACCTGTCCAACCAGCGCAGCGTCGTGGTGCGCATCAACGACCGCGGCCCGCATACCCGTGGCCGGCTGATCGACCTGTCACGCGCCGCCGCAGAAAAAATCGGCATGCTCCGTAGCGGAACCGCGCGAGTCCGGGTACAAGGTCTGAGCGATTGACCTGACTGGAGCCCTCGCCATTTTCGACCTGGCCACCCTCCCCGCCTTCAGCCTGCTGCAACTGGGCCTGGGCCTCGTGCTGCTGATCATTGGCGCCGAACTGCTGGTACGCGCCGCGCTGCGCCTGGCCGGCCGCCTGCACGTGCGCCCGCTGATCATCGGCCTGAGCCTGGTGGCCTTCGGCAGTACCGCGCCACAGCTGACCGTGAGCCTGCAGGCCGCCTACCAGGGCGCGCCGGACGTGGCACTGGGCAGTGTCGTGGGCAGCAATATCTTCAACGTGCTGGTGATCCTCGGCCTGGCGGCGTTGATCATTCCGCTGCGCGTGTCGCGCCAACTGGTGCGCCTGGACATCCCGCTGATGATCCTGGCCAGCGCCCTGGTGTACCTGCTCGCGCTCAACGGCCAATTGGGGCGCCTGGAAGGTGGCCTGCTGCTGCTCGGCCTGCTGGCTTACCTGGCCATGCTCTGGCATCAGTCACGCCACTACGCCCGCACCTACCCCGCGCCGAGTACCCTGCATGCCCGCCCGCTGCGTTTCTGGAGCGGCGCGGTGTTGCAGATCGTCGTAGGCCTGGGCCTTCTGAGCCTGGCCGGGCACCTGCTGCTCGAGGCGGTGGTGGAGGTGGCCACCGACCTGGGCCTGTCCGAGCGCATCATCGGCCTGACCGTGGTGGCCGTGTGCACCTCGTTGCCGGAGCTGGCCGCCGCGCTGATCGCGGCCCTGCGCGGCGAACGGGAGATCGCGGTGGGCACAGTGATCGGCAGCAACCTGTTCAACCTGCTGGCGGTGCTGGGGCTCACGGCGGTGATCACCCCCGAGCCCTTGTCGATCTCACCCAACGCCCTGGACTTCGACCTGCCAGTGATGCTCGGTGTCGCCGCCCTGTGCCTGCCGGTGTTCTATTCAGGCTACCGGGTCACCCGCGCCGAAGGCCTGGTGTTCCTGTGCCTGTACCTGGCCTACGGCCTGCATGTGGTGGCCTTCACCACCGGCATGCCGCTGGCCGGACGCCTTGAACGATTGATGCTGTTCTATGTGATGCCCGTGCTCGGGGTCGTGCTGCTGTACACCACGGCCCGCGCCTGGCGCCGCCAACACTAAGGAAAACAACATGGCTGACACGAAACAGACCGGCGAAGGCATTCGCCGCCAGGTGATGGGTGATGCCTTCGTCGATCGCGCCCTGGGCAACGCGACTGCGTTCACCCAACCGCTGCAGGACTTCGTCAACGAACATGCCTGGGGGAGTGTCTGGGCCCGTGACGGGCTGCCGCTGAAGACCCGCAGCCTGATCACCCTGGCCACCCTGACCGCGCTCAAGTGCCCGCAGGAGCTCAAGGGGCACGTACGCGGGGCGCTTAACAACGGTTGCACCGTTGAGGAGATCCGCGAGGCGCTGCTGCATTGCGCGGTGTATGCCGGGGTGCCGGCGGCGATCGATGCGTTTCGGGCGGCGCAGGAAGTGATTGACAGCTATCAGGCGAGTTCTAGCGATTAAGGGCGGGCGCCCTGGCCTCGTGACTGTTACCTATGTGGGTGAACTACTGTGTAACCCATGTGGGTGATCCATACAGCTTGGCGATCAGAAGATTAACCACCCCGTCCACTAGCGACAGCTGCGCCAGCCCAGGCGCCGCCCGTACCTTCGCGACTTCAGGAGGCCGAACGCAGGCCTTATGATTAACTCCCAAGCCTGCTAGCGACAGCTACGCCAGCCCAGGCGCCGTCCGTG